>JANNQH010000730.1:0-5057 GCA_031400655.1 Deltaproteobacteria bacterium
CGGCCCGAGCTCTTCGGGCGCCATGATCCGCCGCTGCGCGCTCTCCGCCTCGGCCCGCTTGCGGGCGGTCGCGGCGTCGACGCCCTGGGCCGCCCCGAGCTGCTCGAAGGAGACGAGGTCGGTCTGGGTCCAGCCGGGACAGACGCAGTTGACCGTGATCCGATGGCGGGCGAGGTCGAGGGCGAGCTGCTTCGTGAGGCCCACGATTCCATGCTTCGCGGCGGTATAGGCGGGGCTCGCCGCCGCGTGTTTCGAGGCTCCGGATCCGATCTGGATCACGCGCCCATGGCCTCGCTCGCGCAGCGACTGCGCGGCGGCGCGAGTCGACCAGTAGGCCGAGCTGAGGTTGAGCGTCAGATTCGCCTCGAAGCGGTCGTCGTCGTCGGAGAAGAGGTCGGGATTGCCGCCGGCCGAGCCGCCGACGTTGTTGATCAGGATGTCGAGACCCCCGAAGAGCGCGATCGCTTCGCGCACGGGCTTGGCTGCCTGCTCCCGATCCATCGCGTCGGCCTGCACCGGAACCACGTCGATCTCCTTCGCCGTGCGCTCGAGCTTCTCCTGTGAGCGGCCCGAGATGACCACCTGGGCACCCGCCTGGCGCAGCGCCGCGGCGAGCGCGCGGCCGATGCCGCGCGAGCCCCCCGTCACGACGGCGACGCGGCCAGCGAGGACGGCGTTCGAATCGATTGCCAAACCATTTTCTCCGTTGCGAGCTCAGTCGTGTGGCTCAGTCGTGTGGCTCATTCGTAAGGATGGGGAACGGTGGGCGGCCACTCGCCGCCGCCGTGGACCTCGAGGGCGGCGCCGTTCACGTAGCTCGAGTCCCGTGCCGCGAGGAAGAGGCAGGCGTGGGCGACTTCCTCGGCACGAGCGAAGCGCCCGGCCGGGATCGCGCGCATGATCTCGGCCCGCGTGGCGTCATCGCCGTAGTGATCGCCCGTGAGCTCGGTGGCCACGAGGCCCGAGACGATGCAGTTGACCCGGATCTGCGGGCCCCACTCGACGGCCAGGGACATCGTCGCGTTCATCAGGCCTGCCTTGGCGGCCCCGTAGGCCACGCTCCGGGGCGTTGGTCGGAGCGAGCTGATGCTCACGATGTTGACGATCGAGCCGCCGGTCTCGCGGGCCAGCATGTGGCCATGGACCTGTTGCGAGAGGACGAGCGGGGCCTGGAGATTCAGTTCGAGGATCTTCTGGGTCAGCTTGGGCGAGCTCTCGGCACTCGCGACCGAGGGCGCACCCCCGGCGTTGTTCACGAGCACGTCGATCCCGCCCGAGGCCCGGGCGCATTCGGCGAGCCAGACGCGGGTCGCCTCGGGGTCGCGGACGTCGACGGTCGTTGCGCGGATCGTGCGGTGTGCAAAGGGCTCGTCCACGGGTCGCCGGCTGCAGGTCTCCACCTGGGCACCGGCCTCGGCAAACGCCTCGCAGATCTGACGGCCAATACCGCGTGAGCCGCCGGTCACGACGACGGTCTGCCCGGAAAAATCGAATCGCGTCCTGCCTGAACCCACCGTGTCTCCCCAATGACTCGTCGACTAAATCTCGCAGGTTTGCGAATCTGGGCAACTCGCCTGCCCACGCCCGCCCGCCCGCCCGCGTCCCGAAGGAGAAGTCCATGCGCCCCGCTGGTTCGGTCCAGAGCACGATTCCCCGGATCATCAGCGTCGACGACCACGTCGTCGAGCCGGCGCATGTCTGGGAGTCGCGACTGCCCGCACGCCTCCGCGAGAAGGGGCCGCGCGTCGTGCTGCGGCCGCGCGGAATTCCGCGGCTCGTCGAGGGCGTCTGGGTCGAGCGTCCCGAGGAAGACGGACCGCTCGCCGCCTGGTGGCATTACGAAGACCACCTCTATCAGATGCGTCTGATGATCGCCTGTCCGGGCCTCAAGCCGGAAGAGGTGAAGCCCATCGGCGTGACCTTCGACGACATCGCCCGGGGCTGCTTCGATCCCAAGGCCCGGCTTGCCGACATGGACAAGAACCACGTCGAGGCCTCGCTCTGCTTTCCGAACTACCCGCGCTTCTGCGGCCAGCTCTTCAACGAGCGGAAGGATCGAACGCTCGCGAAGCTCTGCGTCGAGGCCTACAACGACTGGATGGTCGAGGAGTGGTGCGGCGGATCGAATGGACGGCTGATTCCGCTCTGCATCGTGCCGCTCTGGGATGCGGAGCTCGCG
Organism: Deltaproteobacteria bacterium; assembly: GCA_031400655.1. Classification (GTDB taxonomy): domain Bacteria; phylum Myxococcota_A; class UBA9160; order UBA9160; family UBA4427; genus UBA4427. The sequence continues at coordinate 2,180 of JANNQH010000730.1, forward strand.
GCGGCGGAGATCCGGCGGAACGCCGCGCGCGGTGTGCGGGCGGTGGCCTTTTCGGAGCTGCCGGCCTGGCTCGGACTCCCGTCGATCCACTCGAACCAATGGGATCCATTCATCCGCGCCTGTGAAGAGACGGGGACCGTGATCTGCATGCACATCGGCTCGGGGACGAAGACCGTCAGCACGTCCTCGGATGCCCCGACGATCCTGTCGTCGAACCTGATCGCCTGCAACAGCGTCGCGTCGATGCTCGACTGGATCTTCTCGGGCAAGCTCGCGCAGTTCCCGAACCTGAAGCTCCTCTACGCGGAATGTCAGATCGGCTGGATTCCGTACTTCGTCGAACGCGCCGACGACACCTGGCAGACTCACCAATGGGCGCAGAACGAATTCCGCTTGCCCGAGCCGCCGTCCTTCTACTACCGCCAGAATGTCCACAGCTGCTTCTTCAAGGACACAGTGGGCATCGATCTGATCGAACGCGTCGGCCTCGACCAGGTGATGTTCGAGACGGACTATCCCCACCAGGACGGCACTTTTCCCAATACCCGGAAGACCGCGGAAGACCTCTTCGGCCATCTGCCCCAGGACCAGGTCGACAAGATCGCCCGCAAGAACGCGATCAAGCTCTTCCAGCTCGCTCTATAGGGGACGCATCGCGTGCCGCTCTCACTCCCCGATTTCAATCTGGCTCCGGAACAGCTCGAGTTCCGCGACATGCTCCGGCGCTTTTTCGAGCGCAACGCGCCGATCGCCGAAACGCGACGCGTGATGGCGTCGGGCGAGGGCTTCTCTCGCGACCTTTGGAAGAAGGCCGGCGCGGAGCTGGGACTCGTGGGGCTTGCGATTCCCGAAGCGCAGGGCGGCCAGGGCTTTGGCTTGAAGGAGCTCGGGGTCGCGTTGGCCGAGGTCGGCCGCTCGCTCGCGCCGATTCCGCTCTTCTCGACGGCGGCGCTGGCGGGTCGGGTCGTCGCACAAGTGTTGGAGGCGAGTGGCGCGAAGCGAGAGGAGTGGCTCGGGGCGCTCGCGGCGGGACAGATCGCAACGCTCGCCTGGCTCGAGGATGCTGGGCCGTGGCGGCCTTCCCGCGTGCGGCTCGAGGCGAATCCGGCGGGCTCGGCGTATCGGCTTTCGGGCGAGAAGCGGGTCGTTCTCGACGGCGCGTGCGCCGAGCGGATCTTCGTCGTCGCGCGCACGCCGGGGAGCACGGCCGGGCAGGGACTCGGGCTCTTCGCGGTCGAGGCGGGCTCGCCGGGACTTGCGCTCGCGAAGCAGGAGGCCTTCGACGTCACGCGCTCGCTCGCGACGCTTCGCTTCTCGGGCGTCGAGGCCCGGCCGGTGGGGCAGCCGGGCGAGGACGGGCCCGGCATCCGGCGCGGGCTCGAGGAGGCGACGGTGCTTTTGTGTGCGGAGATGGTGGGCGGGATGCAGCGCGTGCTCGAGGCCGCCGTCGATTACGCCAACGCCCGCCATCAATTCAGTCGGCCGATCGGATCCTTTCAGGCGATCAAACACAAATGCGCCGACATGCTGATCGATTTCGAGGGATCGCGGACGGCGGTCGAGGCGGCCATCCTCGCCTGTGAAACCGACGATCCGGAGCGATCGCTGCTCGCGTCGCTGGCCAAGGCGCAGTGCGGACCCGCCTACGTCCGCATGGCGATCGAGAACATGCAGATCCAGGGGGGAGTCGGGTACACCTGGGAATACGACGCCCATCTCTTCTACCGCCGCGCCGAGAGCAGCCAGATCCTCCACGGCAGCGCGAGCGAGCACCACGAAAGACTCGCACGGCTCCTGTCGGAGAAAGGCGATGCGCGATGAGACGAGTCGATACCGCCGAAGAGGCCGCCTTTCGCGCCGAAGCGCGAGCCTGGCTCGAGGCCAACGCGCCGCGCCGCACAGGTCTCGGCGACTGGTCCGGCGGCCCCCGCGATCATTCTTTCGAGGCCGAGCAGGCGTACTGGCAGAACATGAAGGCCTGGCAGAGAAAGCGCTTCGACGGCGGCTGGGCGGCCATCACCTGGGCGCGGGAGCATGGCGGCCGCGGCGGAACACCAGCCCAGGCGATCCTGTTTGCCGAGGAGCAGGCGGCCTTCGACGTAGCTAGCGGCTTCATCGACGCGGGCGTCGGCCTGATCGGCCCCGCGCTCATCAAGTACGGGACGTCCGCCCAGCGCGAGCGTTATTTGAAACCGATGCTGCGCGGGGACGAGATCTGGTGCCAGCTCTTCAGCGAGCCCGAGGCCGGCTCGGATCTGGCCGCCGTGCGGACCCGGGCCGTCGTCGACGGCGATGATCTCGTGATCAACGGGCAGAAGGTCTGGACCACCAGCGCCCAGCACGCGGACTGGGGCTTCATCGTCTGCCGCACCAATCCCGAGCTCCCGAAGCACGACGGCATTACGTTCGCCCTGGTCGACATGCGCCAACCCGGGGTCGAGGTCCGCCCCCTCGTCACCATGAAGGGCGACCGCCACTTCAACGAGGTCTTCTTCAAAGACGTCCGTACACCGCTCTCGAACGTGGTGAACGGACTCGACCGCGGTTGGCCGGTCACGACCTTCGTGCTGATGAACGAGGGCGCGAGCATCGGGACGACGAGCCACGCCCGTACCCGGGTCGCGGATCTGGTGGCCGACGCCGTCCGCAGTGGACGTTTCGAGGAGTCGGTCGTGCGCGAGAAGCTCGGCGCGGGATATGTCGAGGAGCGCGTGCTCGGGCTGCTCCAAGACCGCTTGAAGCGGGCCATCCTCGACGGGCGCCGGCCCGACGTCGACGGCTCGGTGCTGAAGATCTTCATGGCCGAGGCGGGCCACCGGAAGGCGACGCTCGCGGCCTGGCTGCAGGGGGCCGACGCGCTGCTCGCGGGTCCGTCGGC
>JANNQH010000731.1:0-33897 GCA_031400655.1 Deltaproteobacteria bacterium
GCGGGCTTCGTTTCGCGGGTCGGACCTTCCTCGAAATGCTCGACCGTGAGCGCCGGAAAGAGGCGCGGCAATTCTCCGGGCTCGAGCAGGAACGCGTCCCGGGAAGGGCCCCAACCGAGCTCGCGCTGGGCGGTCGTGAAGGTCTCGTAGAGCAGCAGACCGCCGGGGGCGAGCCAGGACTCGATCACGGGCGCGAGCGGTCGGTGCAGGTAGCGGAAGACGAAGATCGCTGCGAAGGAGCTGCGAGGCAGGCTTGGCGGCGAGCTCGACTCGAGGTCGACGGCGAAGACCTCGACGCGGCCCGGGAGCGCCCGACTCGCGAGGGCGAGCGCGGCGAGGGCGGCGAGAGACGCGGCACTTCGATCGACGGCCAGCACGTCGAGCCCGAGGGCGGCGGCGGCGAGGCTGTGGCGACCGCGGCCACAGGCGAGGTCGAGGACGGGGCCATGGGCACCGGCCTCCACCAGGGCGCGCTGCTGCTCTCGGAAGAACGCCGAGACGGGATCGAGCTCAGAACTAACGTCGTGCGCCATCGACCTGCCAGCGGGCCATGCGGCCGGGAAAATCGGTCACGATTCCGTCGACGCCGAGAGCCAGCAGGGCGTCGATCTCGGCCTGCTCGTTGATGGTCCAGACGTGGACCTCGACACCGGCTGCGTGGGCGTGGTCGACGAGCTCGCGGGTCACGAGAGGTTTCCCGGCGAACTCGGCGGGAATCTGGAGCGCCATGACGCCTTCGGGCATCGGCTCGCCCCGCAGCGCGCTCGCGATCACCGCGAGCACCTCCGAGGGACTCGCGCCGAGAGCAGGCCGGACGCGCGCTGAAGCGACCGTGCGGCGAAGACCCTGCATGATCTCGTCCTCGCCGGCGGTGAGCAGCGTGCGGTCGGCGCGCTCGAAGCGCTCGATCAGGCGAAGCGTCTCGCGCAGGACGGGCTCTCCCGTGCACTTGATCTCGAGGTTGAAGCGGGCTCCCGGAAAGCGCTCGAAAGCCTGCTCGAGGCTCGCGATCCGGACACCGCGGCCGAGGAACGGCTGTTCGCCGCGCGGCGTGCGAAAACCCGTGCCCGCGTCGAGCTCGCAAAGCTCCTGCCAGCTCCGGTCGGAAGCCGCACCCGGCACCCCGCAGACCCGCTCGAGCGTCGCATCGTGGAGCAGGATCGGGACACCGTCGCGCGAGACGTGGACATCGCTCTCGAGGATGGCCGCACCCTCGGCGAGGGCTCTCTCGAAGGAGAGCAGGGTGTTCTCCGGATACTCGCCCGCTGCGCCCCGATGACCGATCACGATCGGGTGGGCCAGCGCGAAGAATGGATGCCGCATGCAGTCACGGTATCATGCGGCCCGCATGAGCGTCCTGACCCGTGAAGTGATCCTGCGCGAGATCGACGAAGGCCGGATTCGCATCGATCCATTCGAGCGCAGCCAGGTCGGCGTCGCGTCGATCGACCTGACCCTCGGCCGCGAAATGCGGGCGATCGAGAACGCGCAGGTTCCGATCCGGGTCGAGGACGACATCGACTACCGCGACCACACTCGCGTCCTCGCCCTCGACAAGCCCTTCCGCCTGGACCCGGGCGTCACGATCCACGGCATCACCGCCGAGCACATCACGCTGCCCGACGACCTGTGCGGATTCCTCGAGGGCCGCAGCCGCTTCGCCCGCCTCGGCCTGATGATCCACGTGACCTCCGCCTTCGTGCAGCCCGGCGTCTCCAATCGCCAGGTGCTCGAGATGAGCAACGTCTCGAGTCGCGCCCTCGAGATCGTCGCTGGCGTCCGCATCTGCCAGATCGTCCTGATGCGGACCGAGGGCCGCGCGATCTATCGCGGGCGCTTCCAGGATCAGCGCGAGATCTAGCCAGGCTCTAGATAGGCAGGGGCGGTCGAAGGGCTCGGTGTGTCGTTCGTCACAGGTGGCTTCGGCGCTGCGAAGAAGGTCTCGCTGGTCGACGACGGCCCCGTCACGCTCCGGCTCGACACTAAACAGGGTCTGTGACGCACGTCCTGTCCCCAAACTCCCTTGCCGTCGTCACAAGATCCGCCAAACTCACGGGCGGGGGAACGTGAGAGGCGGGCTCGGGGTCTTCCCGATGCCCGCATAGCCTGCTCGGGCCGGCGCTGCTCTATCGATGGCGAGCGGTGATCGATCTACCCGTGGCAGAGAGAGGTTGGACCGATCATGGATTTATCAGTTTGGAGCCCGCTCCGGCGCGGGCTGGCGGTGGCGCTTGCGGTCTGTGTGCTGGCTTCGCCCTCGGTTGTGCTGGCGGGGGATCACACGAAAGAAGTGAGCAAAGAATCGGGTCTCGGGGCGGCGGCTGCCTTGAGCTCGCTGGTCTACAGCCCGATCAAGCTCGTGTACGCGGTGGGTGGTCTCGTGGTGGGCTCGCTCGCCTGGGTGTTCACGGCGGGCGACACGAACGTGGCCGACAAGGTCTACGTCCGATCGCTGCGCGGGACCTACGTGATCACGCCCCAGATCCTGCGCGGGGAGGAGCCGTTGATCTTCATCGGTCGAGACCCCTCCGTCATGCCGGTCGAGCAGCCGAAGGCGGTGGCCACGGGGCCCGTCGCGGACGCGCCGGATACGAGCGACACCTACACGTCCGACGCCTACGGCGACTCGGGCTGGTAGGCCACCCGTACTGGGGCAGACCGGCGCAGATCGGGAAATTCCAGGCGCCCGCGCCCGGACGCTCCCGCGATCCGATCCGGGTGAGGCGGCGCCTCGCGCGCCGTCTCACCCGATCGTCGACGCCCGCTGGCGTCCGCCGATCCGACACGTCACCCTCGGCCTACCCCATGTCTGACTTCCTCCCCCAGATCCCGATCGCCTTTGCCTCGGGGTTGATCTCTGTTCTATCGCCCTGCGTGATGCCCCTCATGCCGGCGTATCTCTCCCTGATCTCCGGCATTTCGGTCCACGACCTGTCGCAGGCAGCGGCGGACGCCGAGGCGCAGGGCAACGCCGCTCTCCAGGACCCGAGCGCGCGCCGTGAGCAGCGGGCGCGGGTGATGGAGGCATGCCTCGGGTTCGTCTGCGGCTTCTCGGCGGTCTTCATCGTGCTCGGGGCGTCGGCCTTCGCGCTCGGCCGGGTGCTCCGCAGCTGGTCGATCGAGGTCTTCGGATTCGAGCTCGGCGTCGCCCAGCTCGCCGGGCTGGTGATCATCGTCTTCGGTCTCCACATGGCGGGCGTGCTGCGCCTGGGATGGCTGCTGCGCGACAGCCGCTTCGAGCTGCGCGGGGCGCCGGGATTCGTCGGCTCATTCACGGTCGGAGCGGGCTTCGGCTTTGGCTGGTCGCCCTGCATCGGGCCGATCCTCGGAACGGTGCTGACCCTCGCTGGGAGCCGGGAGACGGTCTTCGAGGGGATCACGCTGCTCGCCGTTTATTCGGTGGGACTCGCGGTTCCGTTCCTGGTGGCGGGCTACAGCATCGACGCCTTTTTCAGCGCCTTCCAACGCGTCAAGCGCCATTTTCGCGCGCTCGAGATCGGCTCGGGCATCCTGTTGATGGGCGTAGGCTTCCTGCTCTTCACGAATCAGCTCGCCTGGTTCAACAGCCATTTCGCGTTTCTCGGGGAGCTCGTCGTGCGCGCGGAGGACCTGCTCCAGTGAGGAGGCCGTCTGCCACCTCGATGGGCTGTAATACGGGATACCGGTTTCTAGCGCTCGGGCTGACGTCGATCCTGGTCTTCGCGCTGGCCGGCTGTGAGCGGGAGGCAACGATTGCTGCGGAGCCGCTCGGACCGGCGCCGGAGTTCGTGCTGCCGCTGCTCGCCGGAGGCGAGGTCGAGCTCGCGAAGCTGCGCGGGAAGACCGTGATCCTCGACTTCTGGGCGACCTGGTGTGCACCCTGCGAGGTCCAGATGCCGATCCTCGACGCGCTCTGGCGCGAGGCGAGCGATGGGCGCCTGATGATCCTCGGCGTCTCCGTCGACACCGACCCCCCGGCCAGCGTCGCCCGCTGGATCGAGGAGCGCGGCTTCCGCTATCCGATCGCCCTCGGCGATCAGGAGCTCGCCATGCGCTACGGGATCCTCGGGTTTCCCTCCCTCGTCCTGATCGATCCCGAGGGCCGCATCCAGACCCGTCACACGGGCGTCTGGAGCCGTGCAGAGATCGAGGACCAGCTCGAGGCGATCCAGAACGCCGCCCACGACGAGGGCTGAGCCCTCAGCCGATGAGGAGGGCCGCCCCGGTCGCCGCCTCAAGTCGCCCGCCGGACGAGACGAAATCGCCCGCAGGCCGCGCCCAACGGCGGGCGCCGGGCGGGGAGCTTCGTTCTGAACGGCGGTGAATCGACACAGATCCAGGTGCGGCGCACCTTCGAGCGCAGCTGCGCGGCTGGCGACGTCATCTTCGACGAGGGCGACGAGGGCAGTCACCTCTACATCATCCAGTCCGGCCAGGTCGAGATCTGCCGCCAGAGCCGGGCGGGCAAGCGCGTCGTCGCACGCCTCGGACCCGGGGAATTCTTCGGCGAGATGAGCGTCGTGCTCGGGGAGCCACGCACCGCGCGCGCGATTTCGGTCGGCGCCTCTGAGCTGCTCGAGCTCGACGGGGCGACGCTCGAGGGCATGTGCATCGAGCAGCCGGAGATCGCGATCCGGATGATCCAGCGGCTGGCGGTGCGACTGATCGCTGCCGAGCGAAGGCTGGCCGCCCTCGGACTCGACGAGCTCGTCGGGCCACTGATCCGATATCTCGTCGCGCAGGCCGACCTGCAGGACTGCGAGGACGAGCTGCACTTGCAGACCTCGCTGCGCGAGCTCGCCGCCGGCTGCCAGCTGTCGCTTCACGAGGTGTACCAGGCGCTTCACCAGCTGATGGACCAGAAGCTCGTCCGCGTGAACGGCGACGAGATCGTCGTGCCGGACTGCACCGCGCTCGGCACCGCGCTCACCCGATTCGCTGCGGAGAGCTGAACGGATCGCGCTTCTCTTCTTTGACCCCGGCCCCAGCCCTCAGGTAGGGTCCCCCCGCAATCATCGGGGGCTCTTTGCCGCGGGCGATCACCATAGCCGCAATCGTGTGGATCCTCGTCGCTGGCTTGACGCTGCAAGCGTCCGGCGACGAGGGCGATCGCATGAGCGAGCCGTTCGAGATCACGGCCGATGTGATCCGCTACGAAGCCGAGCGCGAGCTCTACGTCGCCGAGCGCAACGTCCACATCCTGCAGCGGGGCCGGAGCCTCACCGCACGTTGGGTCGCCTTCAGCAAGAAGACTGGCATCGGGGTCGCCGAGGGCGACGTCGAGCTCACGGAGGACACCGAACGACTGCAGGCGGCCTTCATGGTCTTCGACGTCGATACGCTGCAGGGGATGCTCTACCACGTCGCTTTCGACTCCGGCAGCGACGGCTTCCGCCTGCGCGCCAAGGAGATGATCCGGACCGGAAAGAACACCTTCAGCGTGCACGACAGCGTCTTCACGACCTGTCGCTGCGAGCCGGGCGAGCGGTTGCCGTGGCAGATCGAGACGGGCCACGCGGACGTCGAGCTCGGCGGCTACGGCAAGCTGACGAACTCGACCTTCGACGTGCTCGGTGTGCCGATTCTCTGGATCCCGTGGATGCTCGTTCCGATCAAGAGCGAACGGGAGACGGGTCTCTTGCTGCCCAATTTCACGTTCGGAGGCCGCGGCGGAGCGGGAGTCGGTGTGCCCTTCTTCTGGGCGGCGCTGCCCGCGCTGAACGTCACATTGACCCCGCGTTATTTCGCCAACCGGGGATTCAAGCAGGACGTGGAGCTCGAGTACGTGTTCGGGAAGGAGTCGGCCGGCAGGCTATTCGTCGCGGGGCTGCACGACCAGACGAAACAGGCGCAGACGAGCTTCTCGCCCAGTCGCTGGGCCACGCTCTGGGAGCACGACCAATTCCTGCCCGCCAAGCTTCGCTGGCAGACGGATCTCAAGCTCATGTCGGACAATCTCTATGCGGACGATTTCCCCGAGATGCAGCGCTACAAGACTTTTCGCTTTGTCGAGTCGACGACGAACGTCTCGCGCAGCTTCGGCGAGTCCGGGGGCTTCGGCGTGATGGCCGGAACCCGCTGGGCCGATGACCTGCAGGGCTCCACCTTCGACGACCGCGACGAATACCTCCTGCAGCGGTGGGCCGAGCTCCGGGCCGATGTCCAGCCTGGAACCGCGCAGGGTCCGCTCGGCTTCGAAACGCGGGTCGACAGCGAGTTGATCCACTTCTCCGGCTTGCGCACGACGGAATCCGAGCTGAGGGGCCTGACGCCAGGTCGCGTCCTGGCAGATCCAACGCGGACGAACGGGCGTTTCTACGACCTGGGCTTCAACGGTCGCTTCGACGACGTCAGTGGCCCGCTCGGTGTACCCGATGGAATCCTGGACCTGACCTACGACATCGACGACAACGGCCAGGGCGACGGGATCTTCCAGCCCGGTGAGCCGCTCGCGGAGCGGGGCACTCGCATGATCCTGCATCCGCGCATCGCCCGGCCCACCCCGATCGGGGATCTCTTCGAGTTCACGCCGGAGGTCGGCTGGAGCCAGACGCTCTACCAGTCGAGCGCGCAGCAATTCGCCGAGCGCGGTCTGGTGACGGCGATGGCGGATCTGAAGAGCCGGCTGCAGCGCGATTACCAGCAGGAAGACGGCGGCGCCGTCCGCCACCTGCTCGAGCCGCGGCTCTCCTGGGTGCTCGTCTCGGACGATCTCATCGACCGGTCGCAGCGCCAGAATCCGCTCTTCGTGCCGGAAGGCTCGGTCGAGCAGACGCGTTTTCGCACACTCTCCCTCGAGAGCGTGACCCGGAATCCGTCGGACCGGATCGACAACCAGAATCAGCTTGTCCTCGCTCTCGGGCAGCGTTTCTTCACACGCAAGAGCGCACGCTCGGCGCCGCGACTGCGAGCGGACCTTGTGACGGCGATCGACTGGAGGTTCGACGGGGGCGGCGGCCTGGGGGACGTGTTCGCCGAAGGGCGCTGGTTTCCGATCGGCCCGCTGGGATCACGCGTGCGTGGTGCCTTCAATCCGGAAACGCACGCCGTGAAGGAAGGGGAGGTCGAGTTGAATCTGCTCCTGCCCGTCAAGAGCTCCTGGATCCGGCGCGTCGACCTGGCCACGCGCTACCGCTACCTGCGGCGACTGCCCGAATTCTTCGAGACGGTGCGGGGCGACACGTCGGCCACGCGCGCGGTCGGCGACACGGTGCTCAATCAGATCGACCTCAGCGCCCGCGTCGAGCTGACCGCCCGCATTCGCCTCAGCTATCGCACGATCTATTCCCTGGCGGATCGGAAGGAGGGCCCGATTCGCAATCAAGGCATGCTCGAATACGTGTCGAAGTGTCGCTGTTGGGGCGTCGCGGCCGAGGTCTTCCAGGAGCGGCGAGCGGACTTTGGCGGGGGCTTCCAGCTCCGCTTCCTCGGCCTGGGCGACGAGGAGAGCAACCTCTTCGACGGCGGCTTCGGGGCCGGGCTGAACTTCTAGACCGGCGCCCGGGACTTGGCGGGCGGCTCGGGAGTTGCTTGCCCCGATCTCCTCAAGCGCCTAAAGTCAAAAGGCTTTTCGGCACCCCGAGCCGTCTCCGCGCCTTCCGGGCGAGGCGACCCAGAGAGATCCGTGCTCCGCACATCGCCCGAGCAATTCGAAGAGCTCGCCCGACGGGGTCGTCACGTCCCGGTCCTGCGCGAAATCCTCGCCGATCTCGACACGCCGCTCTCTCTCTTCCGCAAGCTCGACGACGGGCGCACCGCCTTCCTGCTCGAATCGGTCGAGGGCGGCGAGAAATGGGCCCGCTACAGCTTCCTCGGCGTCGGGGCGCGGGCGACTTTCTCTGCCCGCGGAAGCCGTGTCGAGTGGAGCGAAGCGGGGCGTACCGAAATCCTGACCGCGGAGGGGGATCCGCTGGAGATCCTGAGGGAGCGGCTGCGGGCGTTCGCGGCGGCGAAGCCCGACGGATTCGAGCTCCCGCGCTTCCTCGGCGGCGCGGTGGGCATGATCGCCTACGACTGGGTTCGCTTCGTCGAGCAGATTCCGGATTCGAACCCCGACCGGATCGGCCTGCCGGACGCCTTCTTCGTGCTGCCCGAGTACGTGGTCGTGTACGACAACGTGCGACATACGGCCCTGATCGCGATCCACGCCGAGGTCGAGCCGGGAGACGACGTCCGGGCCGCCTTCTCGGCAGCCGACAAGCGGATCGAGGCGATGATCGCGCGACTGCGAACGCCCCTCGCTGCAGAGCCGCGGCGACCGGCGGTGCGCGCGCCCATGGAGGTCGAGCGGAGTCTCTCCGAGTCGGCCTTCCACGAGATCGTGAAACGCGCGAAGGAGTACATCGAGGCGGGCGACATTTTCCAGGTCGTGCTGTCGCAGCAGCTCCAGCTTCCGCTGCAGGTCGATCCGTTCTCGATCTACCGCCATCTGCGGGTGATCAACCCGAGCCCGTATATGTTCTTCATCCGGCTGGAGGACGCGGTGCTCGTCGGCTCCTCGCCGGAGATCCTGGTCCGGCTGGAAGGCGATCGGATCGACGTCCGCCCGATCGCCGGTACGCGTTGGCGCGGACATACGCCGGAGGAGGACCGGCAGCTCGAGGCCGACCTGCTCGCCGACCCGAAGGAGCGCGCGGAACACCTCATGCTCGTCGATCTCGGCCGCAATGATGTGGGCCGCGTCGCGAAGATCGGGAGCGTCGCGGTCGATGAGTACGCCGTGGTCGAGCGCTATTCCCATGTGATGCACATCGTGTCGAACGTCCACGGGACGCTCCGCCCCGGCCTCGACTGGCTCGATGTGCTGCGGGCCACGTTTCCGGCGGGCACGCTCTCCGGGGCGCCGAAGGTGCGCGCGATGGAGATCATCGACGAGCTCGAGCCGGTGCGGCGGGGCTTCTTCGGGGGCTGCGCCGGCTACCTCGACTACTCGGGCAACATGGACATGGCGATCACGATCCGGACAATGGTCGCCAAGGACGGCAAGATCACGCTCCAGGCGGGAGCGGGCGTGGTCGTCGATTCGACGCCCGAGTACGAGTTTGAGGAGACGATCAACAAGGCCCGGGCCATGCTGACCGCGATCGATCTGGCCCGCGAAGGCATGGACTGACGAATACGATGTCCACTAATCACCTCCAGAGTCACCTCCAGAGTCACCGCCAAACACGCCTCCTGATGATCGATAACTACGACTCGTTCACCTACAACCTCGTCCAGTACCTGGGCGAGCTGGGGGCCGAGATCGAAGTCATCCGCAATGACGAAGACACGGTCGAGAACCTCTTGTCCCGCGCCGGCAGCGGACTCGTGATCTCGCCGGGGCCGGGCTCGCCCGACGACGCGGGGATCTCGGTGGCGGCGATTCCGCGCTTCGCTTCGGCGGGGATTGCGGTGCTGGGGGTCTGCCTGGGTCACCAATCGATCGGCCAGGCCTTCGGCGGGCGGATCGTCCGCGCTCGCTCGATCATGCACGGCAAGGTCTCGCGGATCGAGCACGACGGCCGGGGCCTGTTCCAGAACGTGCCGGAGCGTTTCGAAGCGACGCGCTACCACTCGCTCGTGATCGAGGAGTCGAGCATGCCGGCCTGCCTCGAGATCTCCGCTCGCACGCCGGACGGAGAGATCATGGCCGTGCGCCACCGCGGGCTCCCGATCGAGGGCGTCCAATTTCACCCCGAGTCGATCATGACCGGGCAGGGCAAGGCGATCCTGGCCAATTTCCTGGCGCAGTGCCGTGCGCGAGCGACCGCATGACAAGCGAAGTCCAGGCGGCGATCGGTGATCTGGTCGAGGGACGCCCCCTCGATCCGGAACGACTCGCCCGCGCCCTCGGCGAGATCATGGACGGGCAGTCGAGCGATGCGCGGACGGCGGCCTTGCTTGTAGCCCTCCGCCTGCGCGGCGAGACCGTCCCGCAGCTGATTGCCGCGGCCCGCGCCCTGCGCGTTCGAGCGATCACGGCGACGCCCCGCGATCCGCGCACGCTCGATACCTGCGGCACCGGCGGCTCCGGCATCGACACCTTCAACATCTCGACGACGGCGGCCTTCGTCGTCGCGGGCGCTGGCGTCTCCGTCGCCAAACACGGCAATCGCGCGGCCTCGAGCCGCTCCGGGAGCTTCGACGTCCTCGAGGCTCTCGGTGTGGAGATCGATCTGCCGATCGAGACCTGCGGTCGGATCCTCGACGAGGTCGGAATCGCCGCTTTCTATGCGCGCACGGCGCATCCCGGTTTCCGACATGTGGCGGCGGTGCGGGCCGAGCTCGGGATCCGGACCTGCTTGAATCTGCTCGGGCCGCTGCTCTCGCCGGTCGGGGCGCGCTATCAGGTCGTGGGGGTGTCCGCCGAGGTACTCGTCGACCCGCTTGCGGCCGTGCTGGCGGGACTCGGCGCAACGCGGGCATTGGTCGTCCACGGTGACGATGGCCTCGATGAGCTGACGACGACGGCGGCGAACGCTGCCGCTCTCGTGCGCGCGGGAGCAGTGGAGCGGATCCGGATCGACGCGCAGGACTACGGAATTCCGCGCGCACAGCTTGCGGACCTGCGCGGTGGATCACCCGCCGAAAACGCCGCGACGACGCGGGCGATCCTAGCCGGCGAGCCCGGGCCCCGGCGCGACATCGTGCTGCTCAACGCGGCGGCGGCGCTGTTTGTCGTCGAAGCGGCGGGCTCCCTCTCGGAGGGCGTCGAGCGCGCAGCGGAGAGCATCGACTCGGGCGCGGCGACGGCCCGCCTCGCGGCGCTCCGCGAGGCGACGGCCATTGCGACCACAGAGACAAGGAGCGACCGGGACGGACGCGCCGGCGCCGGGGCGCGGGCCAGGGCGGGTCGCGTATGAACATCCTCGACCGGATCCTGGCACACAAGGCGGACGAGCTCCGCGATGCGAAGCAGCGAAAGAGCGCTTCTCAGCTCGCGCAGGAGGCGCGCTCGGTCGGCCGTCCTGTCGTCGGTCTGCGGGCGTCGCTGCTCGCTTGTGCGGGCGTCGCCGTGATCGCGGAGATCAAGCGGATGTCGCCCAGCAAGGGCGTCATCCGCGCCGACTTCGACGCCGAGAAGATCGCGCTCGCCTATCAGGCGGCGGGCGCGGCGGGGATCTCGGTGCTGACGGACGAGCGTTTTTTCGGGGGCAGCCTCGAAATCCTGCGGCAGGTACGCGCGGTGGTGGCGACGCCGCTCCTGCAGAAGGATTTCGTGATCGATTCCTACCAGATCGACGAGGCGCGGGTGGCCGGTGCCGATGCCGTGCTGCTGATCGTCGCGGCGCTCTCGGATGACGATCTGTCGCGGCTCCACGGCCACGCGACGGGACTGGGGCTCGACGTGCTCGTCGAGGTCCACGACGAGGCGGAGCTCGAGCGGGCCCTCGCGATCGGCTCGCGGCTGGTCGGCGTCAATAATCGCGACTTGAAGAGCTTCGACGTCGATCTCGCAACGACGGAGCGCCTGGCGGCCCGGATCGGCGATCCGGAGGTCGTGCTCGTCGCGGAGAGTGGAATTGGAAGCCCGGCGGACGTGGCGCGGCTCGTGCGCGCCGGAGCCCGTGGCTTCCTGGTGGGAGAATCTTTGATGCGCATGCCCGATCCGGGCAAGGCGCTCGAAGCTTTGCGGAGGCAATCGTGAGCGGAATCGTGCGGATCAAGATCTGTGGCGTAATGCATCCCGAGGACGCGCTCGAGGCGGTGAAGGCGGGCGCGGATCTGATCGGCGTCAACTTCGTCCCGGGCTCGCCACGGCAGGTGGACGTCAAGCAGGCGCTGGCGATTTGCGAGGCGCTCGAGGGCCTCGATGTCGAACGCGTGGCGCTCTTCAAGGATGCGCCGTGGGACGAGATCGACGCGATCCTGCGCCGCGTGCCCTTCGAACGCGTACAGTTTCACGGCGACGAGACAGAGGAAGACCTCGAAGCCGTCGATCTGCAGACCATCAAGGCGATCCAGGGCGCCGACGAGGAGGCAGCGCGCACCTATCCGGGCTCGATCCTGTTGCTGGACCACCCGCATCAGGGCGGCGGCCAGGGACAGGCCTGGGATTGGAGCGAAGCCGAAGCGCTGATCGCCCAGGGCTACGACGTAATCATCGCGGGTGGGCTCACGCCGGAGAACGTGGCGTCGGCGCTGGCCGATGTCGGCGAGATTCCGCCGTGGGGCGTCGACGTGGCGACGGGGGTCGAGGGGCCGGGCCATCGCAAAGATCCGGCGCGCATGCGGGCGTTCGTCGAGGCTGTGCGGCAACGGGAAGCGGACCTCGAGGCCGCAAAGGAATCGGGTGAATCGAAGTGAAGAGTGAAGCCGATGCGCGGGGCATGTTCGGACCTTACGGCGGGCGCTTCGTGCCCGAGATGTTGGTGGTGGCTCTCGACGAGCTGATCGAGGCATCGGCTCGGATCCTTGCCGATCCGGTTTATCGCGCCGAGCTCGATGGGTTGCTGACGAACTATGCCGGCCGCCCCACGCCGCTCTCCTACGCCGAGCGTCTCACTCGAGAGCTCGGCGGCGCTCGCATCTACCTGAAGCGCGAGGATCTCGCCCACACCGGCGCCCACAAGATCAACAACGTCCTCGGCCAGGCCCTGCTCGCCCGTTACATGGGTAAGAAGCGGATCATCGCCGAGACCGGCGCGGGTCAACACGGCGTCGCTGCGGCGACGGCGGCGGCGCTGCTGGGCCTCGAGTGCGAGATCTACATGGGGGCGGAGGATGTCCGGCGCCAGGCGCTGAACGTGTTTCGCATGGAGCTGCTCGGTGCCCGCTGCATTCCGGTGACGAGCGGCTCCCAGACACTCAAGGACGCGATCAACGAGGCGATGCGGGACTGGGTCACCAACGTCGAGTCGACCTATTACTGCATCGGCTCGGTGATGGGGCCGCATCCGTATCCGACCCTCGTGCGGAACTTCCAGCGCGTGATCGGACTCGAGGCGAAGCAGCAGATCCTGAAGGCCGAGGGCCGGTTGCCCGATGTGCTCGTCGCCTGTGTCGGCGGCGGCTCGAATGCGATCGGGCTCTTCCATCCCTTCGTCGAGGACGAAAACGTACGGCTCGTCGGCGTCGAGCCGGGAGGTGAGGGGCTTCAGTCCGGTCGTCACGGGGCGACCTTGGCAGCGGGTGTGCCCGGCATCTTCCACGGCAAGCGGACGCTCGTCCTGTCCGACGACGATGGCCAGATCTTTCCGGCCCACTCGGTCTCCGCCGGCCTCGACTATCCCGGCGTCGGGCCCGAGCACGCCTACTTGAAGGAAGTGGGGCGCGCCGAATACGTCGTCGCAACCGACGACGAGGCGATCGACGCCTTCGCGCGCTTGTCGCGGAGCGAGGGCATCATTCCCGCCCTCGAAAGCGCCCACGCGATCGCCCACGTCCTGCGCCTGGCGCCGACGCTCCCGCGCGACGCGATCGTGCTCGTCAACGTCTCGGGACGCGGGGACAAGGACATCGACGAGGTGCGCTCGATCCTCGCGTCCAAAAAAAGCGGGGTGCACTAGCATGGCCGAGCAGGCACGCGCTGCGGCGCCCGAGCAGACTTTGAGTGCGCCCGACGCGACGAAGCCGCAGGGCCGGATCGGCAAACGATTCGAGGCGCTGCGCACTCGAGGCGAGCGAGCGCTGATACCGTTCCTCACGGCCGGCGATCCGGATCTCGAGACGACCGAGGCGCTCGTGCTCGCGATGGCCGAGGCGGGGGCCGACGTGATCGAGCTCGGTGTGCCGTTCTCGGATCCGACGGCCGAGGGGCCGACGATCCAGCGTTCGAGCAGCCGCGCCCTCGCGCGCGGGACGAGTCTGCGTTCGATCCTTCGACTGGTGGACCGCCTGCGAGCGCGGGTCGAGCAACCCCTCGTCCTGATGGGTTATGCGAATCCGATCCACGCGATGGGGGCGGAAGCCTTTGCCCGGGCCGCCTCCCAGGTCGGTGTCGACGGCATCATCATCCCGGATCTTCCGCCCGAAGATGGTCGGCCCTGGCTCGATCCCTGCCGCGCGCTGGGCATCGATCCGATCCTGCTCGCCGCCCCGACGACGCCGCCGGCGCGGCTCGCGATGCTGGTGCGGGAGACGCGCGGCTTTCTCTATGCGGTTTCGCTGCAGGGCGTCACCGGGGCGCGGACCACGATCGGCCAAGGCATCGAGCAGCAGGTCCGCTATGCGAAGTCCCTCTCCGAGATCCCCGTCTGCGTCGGCTTCGGCGTCTCGACGCCGGAGCAGGCAAAGCAGATCGGCGCGTACGCCGACGGTGTCGTAATCGGAAGCGCGATCGTGGACCGGATCGAGCAGGCCGCTTCGAAGTCGAGCGCCATCGACGACGTCGCCCAGTTCATCGCCGAGCTGAAGGCTTCGCTTCGAGGCTGAGCGGGCGCCCGGGTGGAAAGGCGTGCGATCAGGCGCGCTCGTGTGCGCTCATTCGTGAAGGGGCGGCGGGCCGGCTGCGGCGCCGAGCTTTCCGCCGCTCAGCTGCTGGACCAGCGCAACGACCTGGGCCCGCGTCTCTTCGGGCGTCCCCGAGTTGTCGATCACGTAGTCGGCGAGCTCGCGCTTCTGGTCGATCGGGAGCTGAGCCGCCATCCGGCGCCGGGCCTCGCCCTCGTCGCACTGATCGCGGGCCATCGTCCGGGCGAGCTGGAGCTCTTCGCTCACCCAGACGCAGACCGTCACGTCGAAATGCATCAGCGCCCCGCTGCCGCGCCCCGATACGCGCCCCTCGAAGAGCAGCGGGATGTCGAGCACCACGAGCGGATCGCCTCGCTCGACCGCCGCCTTCGCGCGGCGCATCATCTCGGCGATCACGGGTGCGTGGACGATCTCCCCGAGCCGCGCCCGGGCCTGCTCGTCCCGGAAGACGATCGCGCCGAGCGCCTTGCGATCGAGGGCGCCGTCGGCCGTGAGGATCGAAGCGCCGAAGGCGTGGGCGAGGGCGGCGAGCATCGGCTGACCCGGCGCCTGCAGCTCGTGCACGATCGCATCGGCGTCGATCGTCGTCGCACCGAGCTCCGAGAGGATGCGCGTCACGCTGCTCTTGCCCGTTCCGATGCCGCCGGTGAGGCCCAGGATGCAGGTCATGCGCCGAGGATCGCGGAACAGCGCGCGAGACTCAAGGGAGCGACGGGCGCGATCGGGGAGAGGATGCGGCGAGGCTCAGGCGAGGCTCAAGTAAGGCTCAGGCAAGCGAAGGCGAATCCGAGCCGGCGATGATCACGCAGTTCTTGCCCGCGGCCTTGGCGCGGTAGAGGGCGCGGTCGGCTTCGGCGAAGAACTCGCGGCGGTTGCCCTTGAAGAGCGCGACACCGAGGGAAATCGTGACGTCCGTCGGCTTCATGCGGTCGCCGATGATGAGGCGCGTCGACTCGACGGCCATGCGGATCTTCTCCGCGAGATGGACCGCGCCGGCCAGGTCGGTGTTCGGCATCAGGATCACGAACTCCTCGCCGCCATAGCGTGCGATCAGGTCGGACTCGCGGGCGCTCTCGTTCATGATCGACGCCAGGCTGATCAGGACCTCGTCGCCTGCGGCGTGGCCGTAGGTGTCGTTCAGCTGCTTGAAATCGTCGATGTCTAGCAGGATCAGCGAGAGCGGCGAGCTGGTGCGCGAGACGCGCTTGATCTCGCGCGTCAGGTGGTCCTGGAAGTAGCGGTGGTTGTGAAGCTTCGTGAGGCCGTCGGTGATGGAGAGCTGGGAGAGCACTTCGTTGAGGCTCTGGAGCTCGTCGTTCTTCTCGGCCAGCCGGAGCCGGTCGCGTTCGATCTCGATCTGATTGCTGCGGAGCTTCTGCATCATCGCATTGAAGGTGTGCGTCAGGAGGCCGAGCTCGTCGTCGTGGATCGCGGGCAGGGGAATCTGGTGATCGACCTGGCCGTCGAGGATCCGTTGCGCGCCGCTCGAGAGCGCATGGATCGGCTGCATGATGGCCACCGTGACCTTGTAGGCGAGCACGCTGAAGAGCAGCACGATGCACACGTCCAGGATGAAGATCGTGCGCGTCAACGCGATCGCCGGCTCGAACGCCCGGGCGTGCTCGGTCTCGACGGCGAGAAACCATCCGGTCCGACCCAGCGGCGTCGCGAGCCCGACCACCGCCCGGCCGGCCGCGTCGGAGTAGTCCGAGAGCCCCCCCGCCCCGTGGCCGATCAGCTGGGCGATCGGAATCGAGCCGCCCACACGCGTGGGGGCGCCGGGACCGGCGGCCGCGAGCACATCGCCGCGCAGATTCGTGACGAGCACCCGGGGCGCGAGGGGCTCGCTGGTGCTCGGGGCGAGGGCCGCGGCGAGGGCGTCGCGCGCAACGCAGCCGGTGAGTCGACCGAGCGCGGTGGTGGCGTCGGCGGGAATCTCCACCTCGATCGCGAGACAATGATCGGCGAGGGAGGCGGTCGTCTCGGGTGTGCCGAGGGCGAGCGTGTCGAAGCGCAGCGCGAGCTCGGGTGGGGGCGCGGGCAGCACGCCCGCGAGCAGGGAGTCGGTCGAGCGGGCTTCGTCGGTAGGGAGCTCGGGAGCTTGCCAGCGGAGCACCGTCGAGGCCGGGACGCCCGCCTCGTTCCGGGCGAGCACGAGCTCCTCATGCCAGGGACTGCCGACCGCCGCGCTCGCCGACATCAGGCTCGCGAGCTCGGTCTTCTGGCGGGTCCAGGCCGTGACCCGCTCGCCGGCGAGATCGGTGAAGCGGGTCGCGAGTCGAGCGCTCAGATCGGAGTGGATCGAGCGAATGCACAGCGCGCTCACGATCGCCGCCGTCAGCAGCGTCGCCGCGAACACGCAGGCGATGATCCGCGTCGAGACGCTGTTGAACGAGGCGCTCGGACGGTAGACCTTCGTGATCTCGGTCTCGTCGCTCTGGGGGAAGGGTCGGGGCATCGCGCCTCGGGCCTGCGGGTTCGCGGGTGTGTATCGACACGAACGCCGAGGGACTTGATCCAGGGAGCGGAAAAACACGCTGGATTTCAATGACTTAGGGGTAAACCGCGGGTCGTTGAGCGGAAGCGGCGGCGCGCTTGCACCCGACGGCCAGTAAGCCCTTGCTTTTAGAGGGGAATCCGACCTTTCGCGATTGCCACGGAAGATCCCCTCGGATACGCTGCCGCTTCATTTTCAAGGGGTTAGCCCGTTTTCAGCCGACGATGACCGTCCGCGCCCGGCCGACCGGCCCGGCGTCGCGTCGAGGGCCCCGCTCGAGATCCGAGTGGGGGCCACCCGACCGGACCCAACCGCCTCTGCCCACCGCACTCGCCGCGCTGTTCATCCGGTGCCCCGAGCACCGGGAAGACAACGGCGCGAGATCCGCGGTGCTGCGCGCAGGTGACCGGAACCGCTCGTCATGCCGCAGCGACCGCAGTCGGACAACGGGCCCCGGAAGCAGTCTGCGACGAGCGCGAGCGCAGATGTCCAAATCGCGGCCCCCGAGATCGCGGACGAGCTCGCCACCCTGCGCGGCCAGATCGATGCGGTCGACGCCGAGATCCTCGCGCAGCTGAATCGACGCGCGCGCTGCGTGCAGCGCGTGGGCGAGCTGAAGCAGGGTGGCCGTAAGGGACCGATCTACGTCGCGGCGCGCGAGCGCGATCTCGTCCGAACACTCGTGGCCGCCAATCCCGGTCCCTTTCCCAGTGCCGCCCTGCCGCACGTCTTTCGCGAGATCATCTCGGCGACGCGCTCCCTCGAAGAGCGTGTGCGGGTCGCGTTCCTCGGTCCCGACGGCACCTTCAGCCACCAGGCGGCGAGCCGCCAGTTCGGGGCGCAGGTCGATCTCGTGCCGGTGACCACGATGCGCGACGTCTTCACACTGACGGAGCGGGGCGATACGCATTTTGGCGTCGTGCCGGTCGAGAATACGATCGAGGGTCCGATCACGGTGACCTTCGACGCCCTCGTCGAGACGGATGTCACGATCTGCAGCGAGATCAAGCTCGAGATCGCGCAGCACCTGATGTCCCGCAGCGGCCGCCTCGAAGACATCCAGCGCGTCGCGTCCCACCCGCAGCCGCTCGCGCAGTGTCGCCGCTGGCTCGAGACGAACCTGCCGGGTGTCGAGACCGTCGAGACGACGAGCACCGCCGCCGCTGCTCAGCTCGCCCACGCAGATCCGAAGGTCGCCTCGATCGGCTCCGAGGTCACGGCCGAGGTCTACGATCTGCTGACGATCGCCTCGAACATCCAGGATCAGCGCGGCAACACGACGCGTTTCCTGGTGATCGGCCGAGAGACACCCGCGCCGTCGGGCCAGGATCTCACGAGCGCCGTCTTCACCGTCCGCCGCGATCAAGCGGGCGCGCTCCACGATCTGCTGGGCCCATTCGCGCGCCACGGCGTGAATCTCACCGCCGTGCAGTCGCGCCCCATGAAGGGCAAGCCCTGGGAGTACATCTTCATCGTCGACATGGAGGGCCACCAGCAGGATCCCGCGGTGCGCCACGCCCTGGAAGAGGCGGCTCGCGTGTCGGCATCCCACAAGATCCTGGGCTCGTTCCCGCGCGCGCTCGAAGTCGTGTCCGGTCTGCAGCCCTTTCTATCGTCGGAGCCATCGTCGGATGCACTGGAGCGCAGATGAGTCTCGCGGATCGCGTGAAGCCGTACATCCGAAGCCTGGCGCCCTACGTCCCCGGCAAGCCGATCGAGGAGCTCGAGCGGGAGCTCGGGATCCGCGGCTCGATCAAGCTCGCGTCGAACGAGAATCCGCTCGGCCCCTCGCCGCGCGCCGTGGAAGCGATGCGCAAGGCGGCCGCGGAGATCCATCGTTATCCGGATGGCGCGAGCTTTGCCCTGCGCGCTGCCCTCTCGAAAAAGCTCGGCGTCGGCGGGGATCAGCTCGTCTTCGGTGCGGGCGCCGACGAGATCCTCGAGCTGATTGCGAAGACGCTGATCGGCGAGGGCGACGAAGTCGTCTACGCCTGGCCTTCGTTCGCGATGTACCCGATCGTGGTGCAGGGTATGGGGGCCAAGGGCGTGGCGGTGCCGCTGACCCGGGACCTCGTCCACGATCTCGACGGGATGCTCGCCGCGATCACGAAGCAAACGCGGGTCGTGATGGTCTGCAATCCGAACAATCCGACCGGGACGAGCGTCGGCGCGGAGGCCTTCGAGCGCTTCGTGGCGGCCCTGCCGGAGGACGTCGTCCTCGCGGTCGACGAGGCCTACTATGAGTTCGTGCGGCGGCCCGATTTTCCGGACTCGCTGGCACTGACCCGGCGGCGGCCGGGGACGGTCGTGCTCCGGACCTTCTCGAAGATCTACGGCCTGGCCGGGATTCGCATCGGCTACGGCGTCTGCGACCGCGAGCTCGCGAGCTACCTCGACCGTGCACGCCATCCCTTCAACGTGAACCGCCTCGCGGAGGTCGCGGCCCTCGCGGCCCTCGAGGACGAGGAGCACGTGCGGCGGACCCGCGAGATCAATGCGACTGGCGCCCGCTTCCTGGCGACGGAGCTCGGCCGGCTGGGTATCGAGACCTGGCCGACCGATGCCAACTTCATCCTGGCCCGCACGGGTGCGGACATCTACGAGGCGTTGCTCGCGCAGGGCGTGATCGTGCGGCCGATGCGCGGCTTCGGATTGACGGAGCACGTGCGCATCTCGATCGGCCTTCCGGAAGAGAACGAGCGCTTCATCAAGACGCTCGCTGAGGTGCTCGCGAAGCGGGAGGCGCGTCCATGAGCGTTCCCGCCTTCGACAAGCTCGCAGTCGTGGGTCTGGGGCTCCTCGGTGGCTCGGTGGCCGCGGCGGCCCGGGCGCGCGGACTCGTGCGAACGGTCGTGGGCGCGGCGCGTCGGCCGGGGCCCTTGAAGTGGGCGCTCGAGGCGGGGCTCGTCGATGCGGTGGCGACGCCGGCGGAGGCCGTAGTCGGGGCGGACCTCGTCGTGCTCGGGACGCCGGTGGGCTCGATGGCGCGGGTCGTCTCGGAGATCGCCGAGCGGCTCTCGCCCGGTTGCATCGTGACCGACGTCGGCAGCGTGAAGGCGAGCGTCGTCGAAATCCTGCCGGGACTGCTACCCGACGGCGTCGAGTTCGTGGGCTCGCATCCGATGGCGGGGAGTCATCTGCGGGGACCCGAGCACGCGAGTGCGGATCTCTTCGTCGGCGCCTCCTGCGTGGTGACACCTCGAGCCGATCAGGATCCGGCGGCGGTCGAAAAGATCGAGAGCTTCTGGCGGGCATTGGGCGCGCGCGTGACGCGGCGCTCCCCTTCGGCCCACGACGAAGAGGTCGCCTGGGTCAGCCATCTTCCGCACCTCGTCGCCTTCGCCTTTGCCGATGCGCTGCGCAGCGCGCCGACCCGGGTCGGCGAGCTCGCGGGCGGCGGCTTTCGCGATTTCACGCGCATCGCCCAGAGCGATGCCGAGCTGTGGGGCGAGATCCTCTCCCTGAACGGGAAGGCGCTCTCGGGCCCGCTCAATCATTTTTCCGCATCCCTGGCGAGCCTCGCCCGGGTGCTCGAAAAGGGCGATTCGGAATCGCTCGAACGTTTGCTCCACAAGGCCCGCCAGCGGCTCTCGGAGGTGGCGTCTGGCGCCGCCGCGGAAGTCCCGGGTGGACCCGAAGAAGTGAAATCCCTCGGATCGCAATGCTCGCAGGTCGTGAGCTCGGCGGTCGGGAACCCACGAGAATCGAAATGACTGAAACCAACACTGAAACAGCGGCGAGCGGCAGCTTTGCGGCCATGTTCGGCAGCAGCGAGCGCACCTTCAAAGAGGGCGAGATCGCCAAGGGCCGCGTGCTCTCGATCGACGACGAGTGGATCCAGATCGACATCGGATTCAAATCCGAGGGCATGATCGCCGCCTGGGAATTCATGACCGAGGAAGGCGTCGTGACCGTCAAGGTCGGCGACGAGGTCGAGGTCCTCGTCGAAGAGGTCGAGAACGAGGACGGCCAGCTGATCCTCTCGAAGGAAAAGGCCGAGCGTCTGCAGGTCTGGGACGAGATCAGCAACGCCTTCGATCA
This sequence comes from Deltaproteobacteria bacterium, assembly GCA_031400655.1. GTDB lineage: Bacteria > Myxococcota_A > UBA9160 > UBA9160 > UBA4427 > UBA4427. The sequence goes on from JANNQH010000731.1 coordinate 20,912, forward strand.
GGAGCGCGCCGTCGAAGGCGTGATCGTGGCGCGCGTGAAGGGCGGGCTCTCGGTCGATATCGGCGTCAAGGCGTTCCTTCCGGGCTCGCAGGTCGACCTGCGACCGGTGCGCAATCTCGAAGCGCTGCTCGGCGAACGGGCGAACTTCAAGATCATCAAGTTCAACAAGCGCCGGGGCAACATCGTCCTGTCGCGGCGGGCCCTGCTCGAGACCGAGCGCAAGAAGATGCGCGAGACGACGCTCGGGTCGCTCTCCGAGGGCCAGATCCTCGACGGCGTGATCAAGAACCTGACCGACTACGGCGCGTTCATCGATCTCGGCGGCATCGACGGTCTGCTCCACATCACCGACATGTCCTGGGGTCGCATCAATCATCCGAGCGAGCTCTTCCAGGTCGGCGACGAGATCAAGGTCAAGGTGCTCAAGTTCGACGCCGAGGCCGAACGCGTATCGCTCGGTCTCAAGCAGATCCAGCCCGATCCCTGGATCGACGCCGGCATGCGCTACCCGATCGGCATGCGCATCCAAGGCAAGGTGGTCTCGCTCACGGATTACGGCGCCTTCATCGAGCTCGAGCCGGGCATCGAAGGCCTCGTCCACGTGTCCGAGATGTCCTGGACCAAGCGCGTCAAGCATCCGTCGAAGGTCGTCTCGATCGGCGATCAGGTCGAGGCGGTCGTCCTCGACGTCGACGAGCGGGACCGCAAGATCTCGCTCGGCATGAAGCAGATCGAGGAGAATCCCTGGACGGTGATCGAAGAGCGCTATCCGGTCGGCACGCGGGTGTCCGGACAGGTCCGCAACATCACCAACTTCGGGATCTTCGTCGGCCTCGAAGAGGGCATCGACGGCCTGGTCCACGTCTCGGACATCTCCTGGACCGAGCAGGTCAAGCATCCGTCGGAGCGCTTTGAGAAGGGCGACACGGTCGAGGCAATCGTGCTGAAGATCGACAAGGAGAACGAGAAGTTCTCCCTCGGTATCAAGCAGCTGCTGCCCAATCCGTGGGACGACATCATGCGCAAGTACAAGGTGGGCAGCGAGGTCACGGGTCCGGTCACGAGCGTCACCGACTTCGGTGTGTTCGTGCGCCTCGAGGATGGCATCGACGGCCTCGTCTACAGCTCCGAGCTCGCTGCGCAGCGAATCGACGTGCCGGCGGACCACTTCAAGGATGGTCAGAGCGTGACGGCCCTCGTCGTCAAGGTCGACGCCAACGAGGGGAAGATCTCGTTGTCGATCCGAGCCGTGAGCGACAAGGCGGAGCGTGCGGCGCTGAAGGAGATCGCGGCGCAACAGGCTTCGAGCCAGACCACGACGCTCGGCGATCTGCTGGCCGAGAAGCTGGCCGCCCAGAAGCGGGACACTTCGGAGTCGTGAGCATGCGGGGCGCCCGAGATCTTCGGGCGCCCCTCATGGTTCATCTGATTCACCCGCTTCACACTGCTTCCAGTCTGGGGAAATAGCATGACGAAGAGCGGCTTGATCGAGGAAGTGGCGCGGCGCACGCCGCACATTTCGAAGAAGGACACAGAGGTCGTGGTGAACACGATCTTCGATGCGATGATCGAGTCCTTGCGCCTGGGGGATCGCATCGAGATTCGCGGATTCGGATCCTTCCAGGTGAAGATTCGCGAGGCGCGCGACGGCCGGAATCCCAAGACGGGAGATCCGGTGCACATCACAGCGAAGCGAACCCCCTTCTTCAAAGTGGGCAAGGAATTGAAGGAGATGGTCGACGACGCGCCGAAGGCGTCTCTCGACGATGACGACGACGATGACGACGAGACGTCGGCATCGGCCGTCGCCTGAGAACATGCGGCCCGCTTCTTCGGGGGGAGAGGCAGTCTGATGCAGTGGTTTCGGACCGTGCTCGTGCTGTTGGTGGCGGTCGGCCTGTTGTGGGTCGGCTGGTCCTTCCGATCGAGCAACGCCGGGCTGATCGATCTTGACCTCGTCTGGTTGAGCTTGCCCGGCGTCGAAGTCTGGTGGGCGCTGCTGGTGTCGTTGTCGCTAGGGGCCTCGCTCGCTGCCGTGGGCGTAGGTTTCGCCTGGCTGCGGCAGCGACTCCTGAACCGGCGTTACCGCGCGACGATCACGCGCCTCGAGAGCGAGATCCATCAGCTTCGTTCGCTCCCGCTCGCGGGGAGCGTCCGGGCGGAGCCGCGTGCATCGGTCGTGCGCTCCTTCTTCGGCAAGAGCTGAGCGGGCGGTGTGGGGGACGTACACGTGACGGTCGCCGCGCTGGCCACGCCGATGATGCAACAGTTCTTGAAGGTGAAGGCCCTTCATCCGGACGCGATCGTCTTCTACCGGATGGGCGATTTCTACGAGATGTTTCTCGAGGATGCCGAGCGCGCAGCGCCGCTGCTCGACATCACCCTCACCACCCGGGACAAGGGCAAGCCCGATGCGGTGCCGATGTGCGGCGTGCCGGTCCATGCCGCCGATGCCCACATCAAGCGGCTGGCGGATCTCGGTCATCGCGTCGCGATCTGCGAGCAGGTCGAGGATCCGCGGGAGGCCGGCGGCCGGCGCCTCGTCCGGCGCGAAGTCGTCGAAGTCGTCACGCCGGGTCTGGTCGGGGATCCTGACGGAATCGACGGCCGCACGGTCGTGGCGCTCGCGGCCCTCGATCTGCCGGATCCGCCGGCGGCGGGCGAGTCGCTGCTCGCGGCGCCCCGGTGCTTCGGGCTCGCGGTGCTGGACGCCTCGACGGGCGATTTTCGTGCGACCGAGCTCGTGGTCGATGAACCGGTGGCCGGGGAGCGATCACGCCTGCTTCCGGACGCGCTCCTCCAGGAGCTTTCCCGCATCGCTCCACGGGAGCTCCTGGTGCCGGCGTGGGCCCTCGAGGAAAGTCGGCGTGAGCTCGAGAGCGCGCTCGGCACGGTCGTCGTGACGGCGTCACCCGCGGCCGCCTTCGAATCACTGCGAAGCGCCGTGACCTGGCAGGGGATGGAGCAGACGGGCGGCGACACCGGATCCCGCGCCGCCCGGGCCGTCGCGAACTACCTGGCCGAGAATCAACCCTTCGCCGCCCTGCAACCCCCGCGCCTATCTCGTTATGCGCTCTCGGACACCGTCGTCCTCGACGCAGCGACGCGCCGCCATCTCGAGCTCTTCGAGAACGGCGAAGACCGTGGTCGCAGCGGCACGCTGATTGCCGAGCTCGACCTCTGCGCATGCGCCCTGGGCGCCCGCCGCCTCGCTCGCTGGCTCGCCTATCCGCTCCGCTCCCCGCGTCAGATCGAGGTACGCCACGGCGCCGTCGAATTTCTCGTCGATCGCGATCGGCTGCGGGCGCGCCTGCGCGACGGACTCGCCGGGGTCCGGGATCTCGAGCGCCTGCTCGCGAAGGCAATCCGGCCGGGCGCCGTGCCGCGGGATCTCGGTGCGCTGCGGGCCTCGCTGCGCGCGCTACCGCGGGTCGTCGCGGCGCTGCGCGAGGAGGAGAGCGGGCCGGCTTCGAAATGGCTCGGCGACGCGCCGTGTCCTTCGCTTCCGCTCGCTGTGCCCGAGCCGCTCCCTGAGCTCGAGGGACTGCTCGAGCAGGCGCTGATCGACGATCCGCCGGCGATCGCGCGCGGGTCCCGAGGCGCGCAGGAGACGGGCTACATCCGCGAGGGCTATCGCAGCGATCTCGACGCCCTGCGCGAAAGTGCCTCGAAGGGCCGCGAGTGGATCGCCGGTCTCGAGGCCGAGGAGCGTGAGCGGTCCGGCATCGCGGGCCTGAAGGTGCGATTCCATCCGGTCCATGGCTACGCCTTCGAGGTTGCGAAATCGCAGCTCGCCAAGGTCCCCGCCGACTACGAGCGCAAGCAGACTCTCGCGAACGTCGAGCGCTATTCGACCGAGCGACTGCGCGAGGTCGAGGGGCGGGTGATGGGGGCGACGGAGCGGGCGGCAAAGCTCGAGCGCGAGATCTTCGAGTCCCTGCGGCTGCGGGTGGCCGAGTCGAGCTCCGCGATCCGCGAGGCGGCGGATCGGGTGGCGACGCTCGACGCGGTCGCGTCGCTCGCGGAAGTGGCGCGCCGCAAACGTTGGGTCCGGCCCGTCGTCGACGAGAGCGAGCTGCTCGAGATCAAGGCGGGACGGCATCCGGTGATCGAGTCGGTGCTCGGGCGGCGCGGGGCGGACGGCTTCGTACCGAACGATACGAAGCTCGAGCCCGCTGGCACGCAGATCCTGCTGCTCACAGGGCCCAACATGTCGGGCAAGAGCACCTATCTGCGGCAGGTGGCGCTGATCGTGCTGCTCGCCCAGATCGGGAGCTTCGTGCCGGCGGAGTCCGCACGGATCGGCGTCGTCGACCGCGTTTTCACCCGCGTCGGCGCCTCGGATCGCCTGGCCCGTGGCGAATCGACCTTCATGGTCGAGATGCGCGAGACGGCGGAGATCCTTTCACAGGTTTCGCGGCGAAGTCTCGTCATCCTCGACGAGATCGGCCGCGGCACCTCGACCTTCGACGGTCTCTCGATCGCCTGGGCGGTCGCCGAGTATCTGCACGATACCCGGGGCGCCGAGGCGCGCACGCTCTTCGCGACCCACTACCACGAGCTGGTGGCGCTCGCGGATTCGCGGCCGCGGATCGTGAACGCGCATTTCGAGGTCCGCGAGTGGAACGACGAGGTGATCTTCCTGCGCCGACTGGTGGCCGGTGGTGCGAATCGCTCGTACGGAATCCAGGTGGCGCGACTCGCGGGGCTGCCCGCGCGGGTGATCGAGCGCGCACGCTCGATCCTGCAGGACCTCGAGGCCGGAGCGCTTCCGGGTGGCGCGGCCAAGCCGGTACAGGGGCGTTCGCGTGACGGCCAGCTCTCCCTCGCTCTCGCGCCGAAACGCTCCCCCCGACGCGCCGCCGAGACGACGACGCTCGAGGCGCTGCGTGAGCTCGACGCCAATGCGATGACCCCCCTCGATGCACTGACCTGGCTCGCCCGCGCGAAGGAAGAGCTCGCCGCGGCGGACGCGGACACGGGCGAGGAGGGATCGACGTGAGGTCGCTGGAACGACGCATCGCGATCGCGCTGCTCGTCTGCGCGCTGCCGTTCCTGATGGGGGTCGAGCGACCGCCGGGGCTGGGCGACGTGCGCGAGGTCAGGACCTGGTCGTATCCGACCTACACCCGCGTCGTGGTGGAGCTCAGCCGCGACGTCGAGCTGCCCCGCAGCGGCCTCGTCCGGCTCGCCGCGAACAGCTCGGCCGAAAGACCCGAGCGCCTCTATCTCGACATCCCGGGGATCTGGGTCGGGCTTCGTTACGACCGGGGCGTGCCCGTCGGCGATGGACTTTTGCGGGGCGTACGGCTCGGTCAGAACATGCTGCGCACGACGCGCCTCGTGATCGATCTCGAACGCTACGACCACCACCGTGTGTTCACGATCCAGAGCCCCGCGCGCATCGTGATCGACGTCTTCGGAAGCCGGCGGCAACGCGTCCGCGAGGATCCCAGCGGTCGGCTGCCGGCCGGGCTCCGGCGCGTCCAGACGATCATCGTCGATCCGGGGCACGGCGGGTCCGATCCCGGGGCAACGGGCATCGCGGGATTGCGCGAGAAAGACGTGAACCTCGCGATCGGTAAGCTCGTCGCCCGGCGTCTCGAGGAGCGGGGCTTCGAGGTCGTTCTGACCCGCGACGGCGATCAGACGCGCAGCCTCGAGGAGCGGACGGCGATCGCCGAGTCCGCGGGCGGCGATGTCTTCGTCTCGATTCACGCCAATGCGTCGGTCCGCGCGAAGGCCCGCGGTATCGAGACCTACACCCTCGACCGCAATCATGAGCGCCACAGCCTCGACGTGGCGGCCCGCGAGAACGGCATTCCGGCGGCGAAGCTCGATCCCCTCCAGCGCGCCCTCGCGGCGCTCCAGGTCGACGACGTGGGCCAGCACTCCGAAAAGCTCGCGGGCCTCGTCCACACCAACGTGATCCGCGGTGCCCGGTCCCGGGACGGAACGCTTCCCGACCTCGGCGTGAAGAAAGGGCCCTTCTACGTGCTCTTCATGTCGAGCATGTCGTCGCTGCTGGTCGAGACGGGCTTCGTCACCAATCGCCAAGACGCGGTCTTGCTGCGCAGCCCGCCCTATCAGCGGCTGCTGGCAGACAGGATCGCCGAGGGTATCGATCGCTACCGGCAACAGGTCGAGCTCGGCTTGGCGGCCGCCGACGTCGTGCCGCGCGGGGTGCGTTAGTGGAGCGGGCACCCTCGATCGATTCGTTCCTGGCCGAGCTCCCGGTCGAGCCCGATGCGCGCCAGGCCGCAGTCGTGCCGGCGGTTCGCGGCTATCTCGCGGAGGTGCGCCGATATCTGGCCGCCCTGCATCGGAGCTCGGGCTCCGGGCGTCCTGTGAACGAGGCAAACTCGGATCTAACCGACCGCTTGATCCGTCGGCTCTTCGATCTCGCCGAGGGCCTTCACCTCGCCCGGGGCGGCTCCCTCGAAGAGGGCGTGTGCGTGATCGCCGTCGGCGGCTTTGCGCGCCGGGAGATGTCGATCCATTCCGACGTCGATCTACTCGTGCTGTACCGCGAGCAGCTGACACCCTACCTGGGATTCATCGCGGAGCGGCTGCAGTACTGGCTCTGGGATGCAGGGCTCCGGATCGGATGCGCAACCCGAACCCTGGAACAGACCGTCGAGCTCGGGCGCGTGGATGTCACCGTGCGGACGGGGGTGCTCACCGCGCGCTATCTGTGCGGGGACGGGGAGTTCTTCCACGTCTTCGCCGACCGGATCCGCGGCGAGCTGTTGCCTGACCCACTGGCGTTCGCTCTCGAGCAGCGCGAGCTGCTTCGGCTGCGCCAGCAGGAGTTCGGTGACTCGCTCTTTTTGCTGCAGCCCAACATCAAGGAGGGCCCCGGCGGGCTCCGCGACTATCACGCCGCCTACTGGGTCGCACGCGGAACCCAGCCCTCGGTTCGCAACGTCGACGACCTGCTGCATTTCGGTCTGCTCACCGAGCCCGAGATGCAGGAATACCTCGAGGGGCTCGATTTTCTCTGGCGCACCCGCAACGAGCTTCATCTGCGGGCCCGGCGCGCCAACGACCGCATGAGCTTCGAGCTCCAGGAGGACCTGTCCGAGGCGCTCGGCTACGGCTCGATGGCCGAAGCGATCGACGAGGCGAGCGCGCGCCATCGGATCGCCCTCGATGGGTCTCAGGAGAAGCAGGATCCGACCCTCGCCGATCTTCGCTTCGAGCCCGATGATGCGGATCTGCCGGTCGAGCGATTCATGCGCGACTACTACCGCCACGCGCGGGCGATCAAGACCTACTCGGAGCTGGTGATCGACCAGTGCACGCGCCGGGTCGATCCGCGCGCCTCCGACACGATCACCGTCAGCGTCGTCGAGCACGGCTTTCGGATCGTGAACGAGCAGCTGACGATCCCGCATGCGGCCCACCTGCGAGAGGATCCGCTGCGGGTGCTCGAGGCGTTCCGGGTGGCGCAGCGTCGGCAGGTGCCGCTCTCGCGCATGGCGCAGCGCCTCGTGCGCGAGAATCGCCATGGGATCAACGAGAAGGTCCGCTCGTCGCCGGAGGCGGCCGCGCTCTTCATGGACATCTTGAACGGCGAGGCCCGGGTGACCCGGACGCTCACGGCAATGAACGAGACCGACGTCCTGGCCCAGCTGATCCCCGAGTGGGCGCACATCGTCTGCCGCTGGCAACACGTCATCTACCACACCTACACCGTCGACGTGCATTCGATCTTCCTGGTCGAAGAGCTGCGCCGGCTCTGGCGAGGGAAGTACGCCCGGGCGATGCCCGAGCTGACCGAGCTGATGCGTGAGGTCGAGGATCGCGCGGCGCTCTTCCTGGGCTGTCTGCTCCACGACATCGGAAAGGGCTTCGGTGGAGATCATTCGAACAAGGGTGTCGTGCGCGCGCGCCGGGTCGTCGAGCGGCTCGGGTTCACCGCCGACCGCGCCGAGCGCGTGCTCTTCATCGTCCAGCACCACCTGCTGATGTCGCACCTCGCCCAGAGTCGCGACATCTCCGATGCGAAGCTGATCCTCGAGCTCGCCCAGACCTGTGGCGACCGCGCGAATCTGCGCAACCTCTACCTCGCGACCTTTGCCGACATCCGCGCCTCGTCGGTCGAGGGCTGGACCGACTGGAAGGGCCAGCTGCTGCGGGAGCTCTTCGAGCGGACGGCGGAGATGCTCGAGACCGGGACGGAGAATGAAGACGAGGCCGTGGCGCTGCTCGAGCTGCGGGTCGAGCAGCGGCGCGAGGGGGCGCGGGAGGAGCTGCTCCGGCTGGGCGTCGGCGAGACGAAGATCGCGTCCTTCTTCAGCGAGCTGCCCCGGCGTTATTTCCTTTCGCACACACCGCGCCAGATCGCGCGGCACGCCCGCGTGATGCTGCGCTTCGGCGACGTCAAGAAGCTCGTCACCGCCCACCGCAGCACGAAGGACGGTTTTTCCGAGTTCATCCTCTGCACCCGTGACGTGCACGGCCTCTACAGTCAGGTGGCCGGCGTCATGACGGCCTGTGGGCTCAACATTCTCGCCTCCCACGTCTACACGACACGCCGTGGCCTGGCGCTCGAGATCTACGAAACGCCGACGCCGCGCGGGGGCGAGAACGAGCAGGCGATGCTCTGGCAGGAAGTCGAGTCGCTGCTCGAGTCGGTGCTGAATGGCGTGGTCGACGTCGGCGACCTGGTGCGGCGACGGCGAAGGCCTGTCGGCACGACACGGCCGCCCTCGCGCAAACCGCCGCGGGTCCTGATCTCGAATACCGAGTCCGAGTTCTACACCCTGGTCGACGTGATCGCCGACGACCGGATCGGCCTCCTCTATGACGTGACGCGGACCCTCGGTGAGCAGGGGGTCGAGATCTTCATCTCGAAGGCCGCCACCATCAAAGACCAGGTGACGGACGCCTTCTACGTCAAAGATGAGGAGGGTAAAAAAATCAAAGATCCCGTGCTTTTGGAGAGACTTCGCGATGCGTTGCTCGAAGCTGTTCGGGGCGGGGTCGCGGGGGCGGGTCGTGGCTGAAACGCGCGCCGGGGAGGCGCCGCGAGAAGCTCCGACGGCGCTTGAGCGCGCCTGCGATGCGCTGCTCAGCCGAATGGCCGTGGAAGAGGGCCTTTCTCCGCGCACGGTCGAGGCCTACGCGAACGATCTCGCGCATCTTCGCGTCCATCTCGACGAGCGCGGCATCGACGAGTTCTCACAGCTCGCGCGTTCGGACCTCGCATCCTTCGCGCACTATCTCGATGCGCGCGGTCTCTCTGCGAGCTCGCGGACGCGCATGCTCGTGTCCGTGCGTCGGCTACTGCGATTCGTGCGAGAGCAGGGCGACGTCGTGCTCGATCCGCTCGATAGCCTGCGGGCTCCGAAGCGGCCGCGGCTGCTGCCCCGGACGCTGCATTCCGAGGAAGTCGTCAATTTGATCGACGCGGCCCGCGGCGACGAACCGACGGCCTGGCGCGACGTCGCGATGATCGAGCTGCTCTACGGAGCGGGGCTCCGGGTGTCGGAGCTGGTGGGGCTACCGCTGTCCGGGATCGATCGACAGGCGGGCCTGCTGCGCGTGATCGGGAAGGGCCGCAAAGAGCGCATCGTGCCGCTCGGCGAGCTCGCGGGGCACGCCCTCGACGAATATCTCGAGCGCGGGCGGGCGCTCCTCGCCGGCGCGCGGCTGGGCCACGAGCACGCCGTCTTCCTGACCGGCCGCGGCCGTCCGATGACGAGGCAGAATTTCTGGAAGCGGCTGCGCGAGCATGCCATCCGGGCGGGCCTCAGCGCGGATCGCGTCTCGCCCCACGTCCTGCGCCACGCCTTCGCGACGGATCTGCTCGAGGGCGGCGCCGATCTGCGGGCGATCCAGGCGATGCTCGGCCATGCCGATCTCTCGACCACCGAGGTCTACACCCACGTGAGTCGCGCGCGCCTGCGCGAGACCGTCGAGGCGCTCCATCCTCGCGGTTCGGGCCGACCCGCATGAAGCACTCGTTTCGTTTCGACGAAGTGCTCGAGGCGGTGCCGGCCGGGCATGCGACGCTGCTCGAGCGGATTGCGCAGACGGCGGCGGCTCGGGGTACGGCGCTCTTCCTGGTCGGCGGTCCGGTGCGCGATCTGCTGCTTGCGAGACCACTGCGGGATCTCGACCTGCTGATCGAGGACGACGCGAAGGAGCTCGCCGAAGCAGTGATCCAGGCCCATCCGTCCGCGGGGCTCGAGATCGAGTCCCACGCGCGCTTCGGCACGCTTCACCTGAGTGCTGGGGACGCGGGACTCGATCTCGCCCGCACACGCCGGGAGCGATACGAACAGCCCGGCGCGCTGCCGGAGGTCGAGCCGGGCTCCCTCGCAGAAGATCTGTGGCGACGCGATTTCGGCGTCAACGCCCTCGTGCTCCCCCTCGATGCGAAGAATCCGACGCGGCCGCAGTCCGTGATCGACGAGGTCGGGGGACTCGCGGATCTGGCCGAGGGCCGCCTGCGCGTGCTGCATCCGAAGAGCTTCCACGATGACCCGACCCGGGCCTTCCGCGGGGCGCGGCTCGCGTCGCGACTGGGGCTGAAGCTCGAGCGACGTTCGCGCACGGCGCTCCGCGATGCGCTGCGCGACGGCGCCTTCAGCGCGGTCAGCGGCGAGCGGTATCGAAGGGAGCTCTCACTCATCTTCGAGGAGCCGCGACAGGGCGTCGATGCCGGCCGCATCCTGCAGCTGCTCTCCGAGCTGCACGTGCTCGCGGCCCTCGAGCCCGGACTCGAGCTGCCCCGAGATCGCCAGGCTTCGCTGCGCCGACTCTCGCGGTCGATCGAGCTGCCGGAGTGGGCCGCGCCGCGCTGGCGTCCGTGGCTCGCGGGGCTCTCGATCTGGCTCTCCCCGCTGACGAGCGTGACACGTCGCCGGACGCTCGAGCGTTTCGCGATCCGTGGCGAGCAGGCGGCCCGCATCCTGCGCTTTCCGGTGGAGGGCGAGCGGACCCTTCACGCGCTCGAGAAGGCGCGCGGGCGCGGCGCCGTCGACGCACTGCTCAGTGAGCTCGCCGAGGAGTCGCTGCAGGCGGTCTTCGCCCTTGCGGACGTCGCCATCCGGCGGCGGATCCTGCGCTGGGGAGCGGAGGACAAACGCCGCCGCGCGCCGGTCGTCGGAACCGATCTCACGGAGCTTGGCATCAGCGGACCCGACGTGGGCCGTGGTCTCGCGCGCATCCGGGCCGCCTTTCTCGACGGCGAGATCGCGAACCGCGAGGAGGCCCTGGTGCTCGCCCTCGAGCTCGCCCGGCGCAGTGCACGGGCGCCGGGTCGACGGCGCAGCGGCAAGCGCGTTTCCAAGCGGACGGCGGTTGCCCCCGACGGGTCGATTCTGGATACTGCGCCGCGGCGCCGCCGCAGGGCGGCGAACGCTGAACCGGCCTCCGAAGCAGGCTCCCCCCCCGCCGTCTCCTCCAATTCCGCAAGGCAGCCGACCAGGACGGACTCGACCCGATGACCGTAACCGACGAATCGCAGGGCGAGCTCGGGGGGCGCGGCGCGACACTGGATGCGGCCGACGCCTGGCGTCCGATGTCGAACGTGCTCGAGGATCTCGGCGGTATACCCGACGAGCGGACCGATGGGCTCGACGGCTATGCGGTCAAGCTGGCGGTCTTCGAAGGCCCCCTCGACCTGTTGCTCCACCTGATCCGCCAGAACGAAGTCGACATCACCGACATCCCGATCGCGCGCATCGCCGCACAGTACCTCGCGACGATCGAGCTGCTGCAGGAGCTCGACCTCGACATCGCGGCCGAGTACCTCGTGATGGCGGCGACGCTCGCTTTGATCAAGAGCCGGATGCTGCTCCCGGGCGATCCGGAGGAAGAGGACGAGGGCGTCGATCCGCGGGCCGATCTCGTGCAGCGGCTGCTCGAGTACCAGCGCTTCAAGGAGGTGGCCGAGGCGCTCTCGAAGCGACGGCTGCTCGGGCGCGACGTCTGGAGCGTCGTCGGGCCGGGTCCCGCGCGGACGCCGGAGGACGAGCGCGAGATCGAGGTCGGTCTGTTCGAGCTGGTGGCGGCCTTCCGCGACATGCTCGAGAGCACGAACGCCGTGGATCTCAAGCACGAGATCGAGACAGAGCACGTGACCGTGCGCGATCGCATGATGGTCGTGATGGAGCTGCTCGAGCGGTATGAGTCGGTGGAGTTCCTGCAGATCTTTCGAGAGGACGGTCATGCGGACGGAGGCGCGGAAGGCGAGGGCGCGCGGCCTGGCCGGGCCGTGCTGGTGGCCACCTTCCTCGCGGTGCTCGAGCTCGCGCGCCTGGCGGCCTTGAGGATCTACCAGGGGCTTTCCGAGCGGGGTACGCCCGAGGGCCCGATCCGCGTGCGCCGGGCCGTGGTCGCGGGCGACGATCTGCAGTGGCGGGAGCGAATCGCGGACACGATGTGAGGCGGATGAGACCGGGTCGGTCGAGAGAGACACAGGAGCGAGCGTGAGTCGCATGGAAGCGAACGAGAAGAGAAGGATCGTCGAGGCGCTGGTGCTCTCGTCGTCCGAGCCCATTTCGGCGGCGAAGCTGGCGGAGATCATTCCGTACTGCGACGCCGGCGAGGTGAAAGATCTCGTCAACGAGCTGAACACCGAGTACGCCGAGCAGGATCGCGCGTTCGAGATCTGGGAGGTCGCCGGCGGCTTCCAGATCCGGACGCGAGCGGAGTTCTCGGGCTATCTGCAGAAGCTCCAGAAGGAGCGGGCACTGCGGCTCTCCCAGGCTGCGCTCGAGACGCTCGCGATCATCGCCTATCGCCAGCCGGTGACGCGGGCCGAGATCGAAGATGTGCGCGGTGTCGACGCGGGGGCCACGGTCAAGAGTCTGCTCGAGCGCCACCTGATCCGGATCGCGGGTCAGCGCGAGGTGCCGGGCCGGCCGATGCTGTACGGAACGACGCGGCGATTCCTCGAGATCTTCGGGCTCGAGAGCCTGAAGAACCTGCCCACACTGCGCGAGCTCGACGAGCTGGCGCGGGAGCAGGGG
>JANNQH010000732.1:0-3127 GCA_031400655.1 Deltaproteobacteria bacterium
TTGGCCGAGAGCGTGACCATGCTGCGCTCCCACCAATCGCCCTGGTTCGCGAACATCCCGCCCGCCATTCGCATACCGTCCGGGCGCTGGATCGCCTCGACCTTGATCACGTCGGCGCCGAGGTAGGCGAGCATCTGACACGCGGAGGGTCCGGCCCACCAGGCCGTCGTGTCGAGCACGCGGATGCCCGCGAGCGGAAGCGGCGTCTTGGCGCTGCGGACGGGAGCGAGGCCGGGCTTCGCCCGCTTTCGCGGCGGAGCCTGCCGGAGGCTCTCGCTGTGTTCACCGAGCTTCGGGACGGGCTCGAAGGGGCGCGGTCCCTGGCCATCCATGAGGTAAGGGGGTCGCGGCTGCCGGAAGCCGCCCGTCGGGTTTTCGACGAAGACGCCGCGCGCCTTCATGTGGACGTGGTCGAAGATGGTCTTTCCGCTGCAGACCGGCGCGACGGGAATCCGGAGCAGCGTCGCGCGCTCGACGATCTCGGCCGTCGTGTGGCGGGTCGTGAAGGCCCGCACGATCGCGTTCCATTCGTCCATCCGCGCCATGCGCGTCGCAATCTGTGCCCACTCGGGCTGCGCGAGCAGATCCTGGCGCTCGATCAAAAGCAGGAAGTCGGTGAATTGTTGGTGGGTGTTGGTGTTGAAGCCGACCCAGCCATCGAGAGTCGGCTCGATCGACGGGATCTCCACCGACCGCGATAGCGTCAGCAGCTCGGGCCGACCCATCAGACTGTTCATGAAGTCCATGTAGGTCGTCGAGCCGATGTTCATGACCTCGCACAGCGAGAAATCAATCAGCTCTCCCTGCCCCGAGTGTTGTGCCCGGGTGACGCCCGCCAGGCCCGCGACCGCGGCAAACGTGCCGCCGATCCATTCGGTGATGCGGCCGCCGCACATGATCGGGGGCTGGGACTGGAGGCCGCGGACGGAGAGGGCGCCGCTGTGGGCCTGGATCGTGAGGTCGGAAGACGGTTGCTGCGAGAGCGGCCCGCCGCGGCCGTAGGACGAGATGCCGAGCACCACGAGTCCCGGGAATCGGTTGGCCAGGTCGAGCTTCTCGATCACCCCCGGCTCGAACGTTTCGACCACGAGATCGGCGCCGGCGATCAGCTCGAGGACATGCTCGTCGCCGGGCTCGCCCACGACCGATTTCTTCGAGGTGTTGAGGAACTGGAAGAGGGCGCCGTCACGTCCGTCGAGCTTCTGATCGCTCGCACTCCAGCGCCGTAGCGGGTCACCGCTCTTCGGCTCGATCTTGATCACCTCGGCGTACGCATCGGCGAGCAGCTTCGTCGCATAGGCCCCCGAGATCCGATTGCTGAAATCGATGACGCGCAGATGGCGAAGACCCTGCATGGACGGCTCCTATCACCTCGCGAACGACGCGCGAGACAGGTCGAGACTCTAGTCAGTCCCGCCACGCCCTGAAAGGATCGGGTGTGTATCATGACTCGGGCATTCAGCCCTCTCGATCCCTCGGAGGAGCGTGCGGCATGTCGGTGTTGGATCTGAGCGGGAAGGGCGCGCTCGTCGCGGGCGGCGGCCGGGGCATCGGTCGGGCGACGGCGCTGCTGCTGGGCGGTGCGGGCGCTCGGGTCGCGGTGCTCGACTCGAATCTCGATCGCGCGGAAGCGGTCGTGAAGGAGCTCGGGGCGCTGGGCGCCAAGGGGGTCGCGATCGAGTCGGACGTGACGGTTCCGAAGCGTGCCGAGCAGGCGATCGCGATCGCGGAGCAGGGCGTCGGCGGTCTCGACATCGTCGCGAACATCATCGGCTCGGCGTCGTGGGGCCAGGTCGTCTCGCTGGACGACGAAGTCTGGGAGCGCGATCTACTCCACAACCTGAAGCACCACGTCTATCTCTCTCGGGCTGCCGCGCGCCACTGGATCGAGCACGAGCGACCCGGCAGCTACTGCGCGGTCGGCTCGATCTCCGGCATGTTTTCGTCCGCGCGGCATCCGGCCTACGGTGCGGCGAAGGCGGCGCTGTTGTCCTTCGTCCGGAGCGCGGCCGAAGAGTGGTGGCCCCACAAGATTCGCGTCAACGCGGTCTCACCGGGCGCCGTGCGCACGCCGCGCATCGAAGCCGGTTGGGCCGACGGTGCGATGCCGCGCCCGTCGGACGACTTCCTCGATCGCATGGCGATGCCCGAAGACATCGGCGGCGCGATCACCTTTCTCGTCTCGGACCTGGCGAAGAAGATCACCGGGCAGGTCATCGTGGTCGACGGCGGCTTCACGACGCGCTTCCCGTACGGCCTGCGCTGAGCAGTGCGAACCCCGCTGATCGATCGGATCGGCGTGGAGGAGGATGAATGGCGATGCGGACGTTGAATGAAGTGTTCGGCTTGCAGGGGCGCGTCGCGGTCGTGACCGGGGCGGCGTCGGGGATCGGGCGCGCGGTCGCCGAAGTCTTTGCCGGTGCCGGGGCAAGTGTCGTGCTCGGCGATCTCGACGCCGAGGGAGCGGAGAGCGTGGCGAAAGAGATTCGCGCGAGCGGAGGCGCCGCCGCCGCGCAGCGTGTCGACGTCTCGCAGCGCGCCGAGGTCGAGAGTCTCGTGGCCCGCGCCGTGCGCGAGTTCGGCGGCCTCGACGTAATCTGCAACGTCGCCGGCATCCCCTGCGACGGGCGCCTCGAAGACCTCGACGAGAAGGGCTTCGACCGTATTCTCGGCGTGAATTTGAAGGGCACGCTCTACGGCTGTCAGGCCGCGATTCCCGCGCTGGCCAAGCGGGGCGGGGGCAGCATCATCAACGTCTCGTCCGGGGCGATCGACCTTCCGGTCGCGGGCTACGGGGCCTATGCGATCACGAAGGCCGGCGTCGCCCAGCTGACCCAGACCCTCGCCCAGGAAGTCGGCTCGCGCGGGATTCGCGTCAATGCAATCGCGCCCGGCGCGACGGTGACGGCGTTCACTCAGCGCCACCTGAAAAATCCCGACGGCTCGCTCAACCAGACGGCCTACTCGGGATTCATCGAGAAGATGGAATCGCTGTCCCCGATCGGGATGGTGGGGGAGGCCGTCGACCAGGCCTGGCTCGTCCTCTATCTCGCGTCGGACGCGGGACGCTTCTGCACGGGCCAGATCTGGCGCGCAAATGGCGGTGCGACGAATGGGCGCTGAGCGC
>JANNQH010000733.1:0-2893 GCA_031400655.1 Deltaproteobacteria bacterium
GCTGCCCCGGGCATCGATCCAGCCGCGGATCGCGGGATCGATCGCGACACAGAGCACGCGGATCAGCGCCTGGCCATTGCCCGGAGTCGGGATCTCGGCCTCGACCTCGGCAAAGCACTCTTCATCCACCATTCCCGTCGGACGTCGCACGAGCACGATCTGACGATTGATCCCCGCTTGCATGAGCACCTCGTTCCCTTCGTTCGTTCCGGTCTCAATCCCAGGCGAGCTCGAAGCGCTCGACGTACGCGGCGAAGCGTTCCCGGATGTCGCCGGCGGAAAGCCCGTACTTTTCGAGGGCGTACTCATGGGTTCCATGGCCGTGCCGGGGATTGCGCACGAGCGTCGCCTCCATGGCTGCTCGCGTGGCGGGCGTGAGCTCGCGCTCGAAATGATCGTAGATCCGCGCGATCGCCTTCATTGCGTCGTGGACGAAGTCGTCGTGCCAGAGATCGACGAAACGGGCGGACTCCAGCTCATCGCGGGTCGTCAGGCCCCGCTCGAGGGAGGTCGCGTAGAAGTCCATCACGACCGGTCCGAGTCTGGTCGGCTCGAGATCCGTCCGCGTCTTCATCAGCGTCTCGATCATGCTGCACATCGAGGCAATCGCCTCCATCGGCGAACGGTGACACCAGATGACGCCCGCATCTGGAAAAGACTCGAGCAGCGCGTCGAGGCCCCACATGTGGGCGGGTGATTTCAAGAGCCAGCGCTCGCCCGGGCGCTGCCAGTCGAGCAGCTGCAGGATCTTGCGCTCGATCTCGTAGACCCCGTGCTGGCGCTGAGCCCGAAACCAGGAGCCGTAGGGCTCCATCATGACCTCGATCCCGTGCTGCACGCCGGCGAAGGCGTAGACCTGGATCACGACACACTCCTCGGGCGTGTCGGCGCTCGCAAAATGGATCTGGGTGAAGTCGGGGTTCTTCTCGCGGCCGCGGGCGTAGTAGGCCTCGATCGCGTCGCGACGGGGATCGGGCTGGCCCCGCTGTTCCTCGGTCCAGCCCTCCGGCGGATAGGGGAATTGCGACTCCCACAAGCGCAGGGACCGGGCCGCGGGATCCTCGGACAGCAGATTGAAGATGGCCGAAGTCCCCGAACGCGGCAGGCCGGTCAGGAGCCAGGGGCTCTCGAGCTTCCGCTCGAGCACCTCGGGATGCCGCTTCCACCACGCCTCGAGCTGGAGCCGCGTCGTGAGGAGTCCGAGCAGTCGGCGTCGATTGCGTTTGCGGCCCCGCTCGTCGAAGCCGTTGCTCTCGTAGGTCTCGATCAGCGCCCGCAGCCCTGGTCGGAAGCCTTCGCCCCCGAAATCGGAGAGGCCCGTCGCTGCCACCGCGCTCGCGATCAGCTCGTCTTCGTCGAGCAACCCGTCTCGCACATCAGACTCGTCAGGCACTCGCGAGCTCCCGCTTGAAATCGGCCAGCTTCAGCAAGCGACAGCTCGGCTGCGGATGGGACTCGGCGCGCACCCAGCGCCAGCACATCGTCCCCTCGACGTGCCCGCACGGATCGAGCCAGTTCGCGCAGCCGGGATCCTCGTGGGCGATGACGACCCGCACCGACCCGTCCGGCGATTCGACGGCCGTCCCCTTGTTCACATGGATGTCGTAGAAGCGGTAGTCGAGGGACTCGAGCCAGTAGTTCGCCAGCTGAAAGTTCCAGTAGTCGCAGACGGGCGGCGTCGCCTCGACGACCAATACCTCGTCGGGCTCGATCCGGAAGGCCGAGTGGAAGTAGGCGATGTTGGGATCGCCACCGGCTGCGGTGGCCTTCGCGGGAGCAAAGCGGGGCAGCTCGTTCACGTGCGCACGAAAGCCGTCCGCCCAGCTCTTGAACAGCCCGGCGCAGCCGCGCACGAAGCCCGCCGCGCCCTGCAACATCCGATCGAGGCGCTCGGGCTCGAGGGGCCGCGGCCTGCCCGGCCCGTCGCTGCGGCGAATGTCGACCTGCGCGAGCGTCTCGCCCCGGTGATCGACGCGGGTCTGTCGGATCTGGATCATGCGCGTATCGGGCTGCATCCGGAGCCAGTTCGAGCCGTCGCCGGGATCCACGCTCGAGGCGATCACGCGAAACGATCCGTCGGCCTCGATCTTCATGTTCGAGGCGTCTAGGGAGCCCGTCGTATCGAGGCGGCCCGTCGAGCCGTAGTTGCCCGCCTGGGTCCCGAAGCTCAAGTAGTGGACCGTCCCGCGCCGCCCGCTGATCTCGTAGCGGTAGCTCCCGTTCACGGGCGCGTTCAGATAGACGTTGTCGGGGTTGTCCATGCCCATCTTGATGGTGGGGCCGGTCGTCTGCTGGAACTGCGGCGCCTGGGCGTCGGAAGCCTCGACGAAGGTCTCGAGGGCGGCGCGCGTGAGCCGCGTCAGGTAACGCCAGCCCTCGGCGCGCAGCACGGGATCCCGGGGCGTGTCCTCCGCCAACACGACAGCGCCGGCGGCCTTCAGCGAATCGCAGAACTCTTCCCAGGTCCGGCCATCGACGACGCGCTCGACTCTTTCGACAGAAAGGCGCTCGACGGCACGGGATTCATCTCGACTCATGGGATACCTCGTCGGTGTCGCTTCGCTGACGCGCTGAATTCAGCGGCGAAGCCTACTCGAGGCGAATCCCCGTGGAACCCATGACTGCCGACTCGATCGGGTCTGGAGTTCAATTGGCGCGTCAGCGCTGCACGCGCCGAAACGCCGCCGACGCCGTCGCCATGATGCGGCCCTTGGCGCCCTCGTCCGTCATCACGGCCTCGACGCCCGGACGCATTCCCGTGGCGCCGATCACGTTCGCCCGCGCGTAGAACGGCCCCGTGTAGCCGGGCTTCACCATCATCACGCTCCACTGTTCGACCTGGTAGTCGCGCGTCCCGGTCGCGCGCTCGAGGGCGTCCATCGCGGCGGCCTCG
>JANNQH010000734.1:0-8044 GCA_031400655.1 Deltaproteobacteria bacterium
CCCGCCACCAAGATGCTCGAGGGCGCGCAGGCGAAGCTCCTCACGATGGAAGAACGCCTCGCCCAGCGCGTCTTCGGTCAGCGCTCGGCGCTCGAGGCGGTGCCGCACGCGGTGCGCCGGGCGCGCGCCGGACTCGGGGACCCGTCGCGGCCGATCGGGTCGTTCATTTTCCTCGGGCCGACGGGCGTCGGCAAGACGGAGACGGCCCGGGCGCTCGCGGAGTTCCTGTTCGACGACGAGCAGGCGATGGTGCGGATCGACATGAGCGAATTCATGGAGAAGCACGCCGTCTCGCGTCTGGTCGGCGCTCCCCCCGGCTATGTCGGTTACGACCAGGGCGGCACTCTCACCGAGGCGGTCCGGCGACGGCCCTACAGCGTCGTCCTCTTCGACGAGATCGAGAAGGCCCATCCTGACGTCTTCAACATCTTCCTGCAGATCCTCGACGACGGCCGGCTCACCGATGGCCAGGGTCGCACCGTCGATTTCAAGAACACCGTGCTCATCATGACCTCGAATATCGGGAGCCAACACATCATCGAGCTCGGGGTGGATCAGGAAAAGGAGATGCGCGACCGGGTGACGGCGGCGCTGCGGGCCCATTTCAAGCCCGAGTTCCTGAACCGGGTCGACGACGTCGTGATCTTCCATGCGCTCGGCCGCGACCAGATCGGGCGCATTCTCGAGATCCAGCTGGGCCTCCTGCGCAAGCGGCTGGCGGCGCGGCGATTGGCTCTCGAGCTGACGCCCGCGGCGATCGATTTCCTCGCACAACGCGGTTACGACCCGCAGTACGGCGCGAGACCTCTCAAGCGCTTGATCCAGCGCGAGGTCCAGGATCCGCTCGCGATGCGGATCCTGCAGGGCGAGTTCGCCGAGGGGAAGACGGTGAAAGGGGACGTCGCCGTGGGTGGAGAGTCGCTCGTCTTTAGCTGAGGGCGGAGCCTTCAGCGCAGGGAAGAGTCGGAGGCGCGGGGTAGCGTGAAGCGGAAGCGCGAGCCCATGCCCAGCTGGCTCTCGACCCGGATCGTGCCGCCCAGCGCCTGCACCAGGTGGCGAACGATCGAGAGCCCGAGGCCCGTCGAGCCGATCGCGCGGGAGCGCGAAGCATCGACGCGGTAGAAGCGTTCGAAGATGCGGTCGAGGGCCTCTTCGGGGATGCCGATGCCGGTGTCCTCGACGGCGATTTCGATCGCGTCGGGGTGCTCCTCCACCTCGATCGTGATCGTGCTGCCTTCGTCGCTGTAGCGGATCGCGTTCGTCAGCAGGTTTTCCAGCACCTGCTCGAGGGCCTTGCGATCGGCCCAGGCCACCGGGGCTGACGCGGAGACGACGCGCGCCTCGATCCGCGCATGGGCGAGCCGCGGCCCGGCGTCGCTGACGAGGGTCTGGGCGAGCTTCACGACGTCGATGCGGGAAGGGTCCGGGGCACCGCCTTCGCTCTCGATCCGTGACAGATCCATCAGATCGTCGATCAGATCGCGCATGCGGCGCGCGTTGCGCTGGATGGCGGAGACGTGGGTCTCGACCTCGGCGGGTGTCATCGGGCCCGAGGCGAGGCTCTCGGCATAGCCCTGGATCGAGGTCAGCGGCGTGCGCAGCTCGTGGGAAGCGTTCGCGATGAAGTCGCGCCGGACGCGGTCGACGCGGCGGATCTCGGTGACGTCGTGGAAGACTGCGAGCGTACCGGCGCGGGGGCCGGCGCTCGGGAAGCGCGCGGCGCGGCCCCAGACCGTGCGGGCGACGTGGCCCCGGATCTCGATGTCCTCGAAGATGGGCTGCGCACTGTCGCGAGCGCCGGACAGGATGTCGTCGACCGCGGGCAGTCGGATCAGCTCGACCACCGGCCGATCCTGGACCTCGCCCCAGACGTCGAAGAGCTCGCGAAATGCCGCGTTCACCAGCACGATGCGCTCGTTTGAATCGAGCACGAGCACGCCCTCGATCATCTCGGCCATCACCGCCTCGAGCTGCTGGACGTTTCGCCGCGTGCCCCCGAGCTCGCGCTGGATCTGGTCCGCCATGCGGTTGACGACACTGGCGAAGGCATCTCGTTCGTCGTGGAGATTCCAGAGCAGCCGGGCGTCCGCGTCGCCCTGGCCGATGCGGCGCGCGACCTCGCCGATCTGCTCGAGCGGCGAGAGTGCCATGCGGGTCAAACGGTGGCTGACGAGATACGCGAGCGCCGCGGCGGCGAGCAGCAGCAGGGCGGCGCGCAACGGCGGGATCCCGGCACTCCGCACGGACAGCAGCACGACCATCGCCACGCCCGCGAGCGACGCCGCGAGCAGCCCGAAGATCTTGAATTGGATTCGACTCACTGCGCTCGCTACCGCGCCGACGGACTGTTGTGGCGCTCGCCTGGCGCGCGGGGCGCGCCTGCGGCGGACGGGCCCGCCTGCGGCTCGGGATCGGCGGGGCGCTGCTACTCCCGGAAGCGGTAGCCGACCCCGCGCACGGTGTCGATCAGATCGCCGGCGCTGCCGAGCTTCTCACGCAGGCGTTTCATGTGGGTGTCGACGGTGCGCAGCGTGACCGCGATGCCCTCGCCCCAGACCTCTTCGAGCAGTCGTTCGCGGGTCAGAACGCGGCCCGGGCGTTTCAGCAGGGCGGCGAGCAACAGGAATTCCTTCGCCGTGAGCGTCACTTCCTGGTCGCCGAAGACGCAGCGATGGCGCTCGATGTCGAGCGCGAGGCCGTGGTGCGAGAGATTGTCGTGGGGGGTCTCGCTGTCGATCCCCCGGCGCAGGATTGCCTTGACCCGCAGGCTGAGCTCCCGGGGCGAGAACGGCTTGGTCACGTAGTCGTCTGCACCGAGCTCGAACCCGACGATCCGGTCGACCTCATCGGTGCGCGCCGTCAGCATGATTACGGGAACGTCCGCGAGCTCGGGGGTCGTCCGGATCGAGCGGCAGACGTCCGTTCCGGGCCGGTCCGGGAGCATCAGGTCGAGGACCACGAGATCCGGTCGACCGCGGCGCAGGCAGGCCAGCGCCTCCTCGCCGGTGGCGGCAGTTTCGACTTCGTAGCCCTCTCTCGCGAGCGACATACGCGTCAGCTCGAGGATGTCGGGCTCGTCGTCGACGACGAGGATTCTTTTTGCCATGGAGCGTGGTCCCCGTTCCCCTCGCGGCAGGCCTTTGGCCTAGCGCGAGAGCTTTTCCCGGTGTTTCAGATTCTTGGATTCTGCGACGAGCACCACGTGCTCGGCGATGTTGGTCGCGTGGTCGCCGACTCGCTCGAGGTTGCGCGCGATGAACATGAGATCGATCTGCTGGCCCGAGGTCGCGGGCTCACCCTGGATCTTCCCGATCGCGTCGCGCACGAAGCGGTCCTCGATCGCATCGATCTCGTTGTCCGCTGCAAGCACCGAACGTGCGCGCGCGACATCGAGATCCGCGAACGCCCCGAGCGATTCGGAGAGCGCCCGTTGGCAGGCTTCCGCGAGGATCTTGAGCTCCGCCGGCGCCGCGACCGGCTCGCGTTCACAGAGTCGCCGCGCACAGCTCGCGATGTTGCGCGCCAGGTCGCCCACCCGTTCGAGGTCCGTCGCCATGGTGTTGATCGCGAGCACCTGTCGCAGATCGATCGCGACCGGCGCCCGCAGCGCCAGCACGTTCAATACAGCCTCGTCGATCTCCACGTCGATGCGGTCGATCTCGAGGTCGTCCGCCATGACCGAGGCGGCGAGCGCCGCGTCCCGGCGCCAGGTCGACCGGAGCGCCTTCTCGAGGATCTCCTCGGCGAGGCCCCCCATGCGCAGGGCCAGCTGGCGCAGCTGGTCCACATCGCGTCCGGTCTTGATCTGGGTCGGCGTCGGCATCGCTCGGCACTCTCGCTTCCGCTGGCGGGTTCGCAACCGTCGGTCCTCGAGGGTCCCCGCGCGAACGCGCGCAGGAATAGATCTCGGGCATGACGATCCCGTGGCGCAGGGATGGCAAGCGGGTGAATCCCAGGCGTACACGAGACGACGGGTCGGGGGGAAGCACGCAGCCTATCACGCGAATCGCTTCGTCACCGAAACGTCACCCTCCCTTCACGAGGAAGTCATCGCGACCGCTCGGGTTCCGAGCGACCCTGCCGGACGTGCCGATTGGGTCGGCGGTGGGCTCCGGGGCCTGGGGGGCAATTCGTGATCGGGTGGCTCTGGCTCGGACTGCCGCTTCTGGCTGGGTTCGCGTTCCAACTGGGGCGACGCCGGGCCCTGGCCCTGACCGACGGTGGGCGAGTTGAAATACACTCGCTCCCTGCGCATTACGGCCAGCTCGTGCTCGTCTGGGCTGCCCTGCCTCCGCTTTTGATCCTGGTCGTCTGGACGCTCTTCGGAAGCGTCGTGGTGGACGCGTGGTCGAGCGCATCGGTGCAGGCGAGCGGGCTGCTCTCCGAGGGGCAGACGGCCTCCGCGGTGGTGGCCGACGTCCACTCCGGGATGTCGCTCTTCGACGGGGCCGATGCCAGTCCGGCCCACGGGCTGGCGCGCGCGACCCTCGCACGGGCTCACGGAATCTTCGGCGTGTCTCTGGCCGCCCTCGTGGCGGTCGCCGGCGCGGTCGGACTCTCGCTCGCCCGCCGGCGGATCACCCCCGAGCTGCGCGCCCGCAACCAGGTCGAGCGGATCTTCGGCGCGGCCCTGATGGCGTGCTCCGTGGTCGCGATCCTGACCACGATCGGGATCGTGCTCTCGCTCTTTTTCGAGGCGATCCGGTTCTTCCAGCTGACGAGCCCGCTCGAGTTCTTCTTCGGGACCGAGTGGAGTCCGCAGACGGCGCTGCGTGCGGATCAAGTCGGCTCGTCGGGGAGCTTCGGCGCCGTGCCCGTGTTCGCCGGGACCCTGCTGATCACGGCGATCGCCATGTCCATCTCGATTCCGGTCGGGCTGATGTCGGCCATCTATCTCGCGTTCTACGCGGGGAGCACGATGCGAGCCTGGGTGAAGCCGGTACTCGAGATCATCGCCGGCATTCCCACCGTCGTATGGGGATCCTTCGCGGCGCTGACGCTCGGGCCGCTGATCCGCCGCATGGGCGAGGCGGTCGGCCTCGACGTGGCGAGCGAGAGCGCGCTGGCGGCCGGAATGGCGATGGGCGTGATGATCATCCCGTTCGTGTCGTCGCTCTCCGACGACGCGTTGAACGCGGTGCCGCGTTCGCTGCGGGAGGGATCGCTCGCGATGGGGGCAACCGATTCGGAGACGATCCGCCGGGTCATCTTGCCCGCGGCGCTGCCGGGCATCGTCGGCGCGTTCCTGCTCGCGATCTCGCGGGCCGTCGGCGAGACGATGATCGTGGTGATGGCGGCGGGGCTCGCGGCCAACCTCACGGCGAATCCGTTTGCGGCGGTCACGACCGTGACCGTCCAGATCGTGACCCTGCTGGTCGGAGACCAGGAGTTCGATTCGGCCAAGACGCTCGCCGCCTTCGCCCTCGGCCTCACGCTCTTCTTTGTCACGTTGGCCCTCAATCTCGTCGCACTCACCGTCGTCCGCCGCTACCGGGAGCAGTATGAGTGATGGGCACGGCGATCCGCCGGGGCATAGCATGAGTGACGTCGAGCACGCCGACCGGAGGCTGCGCCGGCGCTATGCGACGGAACGCGCGTTCCGGGCCGCAGGTCTGCTCGCGATCGTCTTCGCGCTCTCGTCGCTGTTCGCGCTGGTCGGATCGATCGCGGTCGACTCGCTCGGCGCGCTGTCGGTCTACTCGGTCCGGCTCGAGCTCGAGCTCGACCCCGCCGAGCTCGATCCCCTCGGCGACCGGTCGGCGGAGAGTCTCGCCAGCGGGAACGCCGCTGCGGTGTTGCGCGAGGGGCTCCTGGCGGAATTTCCCGACGTGACCGGTCGGTCGCAGAAGCGCGCCCTGTTGGAGCTGCTCTCGGTCGGCGCCCAGTACGACCTGCTCGATTTCGTGAAGGCGGATCCCGCTGCCCTCGGAACCCGGCACGAGCTCCGCGCCCTGCTGTCCGACGACGTCGATCTGGTACTCCGGGGCGAGCTCGGAAGCGACGTCGCCGAAGCCGACCGCAAGCTTTCGGATGCCCAGCTCGCCTGGCTCTCCGCCCTCGAGGCGCGCGGCCGGATCGAGAAGCATTGGAACTTTCGCTTCCTCCAGACCGGAGACAGCCGCGATCCAGAGCTCGCCGGTGTCCAGGGCGCCATCCGGGGCTCGTTCCTGACGCTGCTCGTGACGCTGCTCGTGAGCTTCCCGATCGGAGCCGCCGCGGCGATCTACCTCGAGGAGTTCGCGCCGCGCAATCGGCTGACGGATCTGATCGAGGTCAACATCAACAATCTGGCCGCGGTGCCGTCGATCGTGTTCGGACTGCTCGGGCTTGCGGTCTTCTTGAACGTGTTCGGGCTGCCGCGCTCGGCGCCGCTGGTGGGCGGACTCGTGCTCGGTCTGATGACGCTGCCGACGGTGATCATCGCCTCCCGGGCTGCGCTCTCGGCGGTTCCGCCTTCGATTCGCGAGGCGGCGCTGGGAATCGGAGCCTCGCCGACCCAGGCCGTCATGCATCACGTGGTGCCCCAGGCATTGCCCGGAATCCTCACGGGCACGATCATCGGCATGGCGCGGGCGCTGGGCGAAACGGCACCGCTCTTGATGATCGGGATGGTGGCTTTCATCGTCGACCTGCCGACGGGACCGACGGATCCGTCGACGGTGCTGCCGGTCCAGATCTACCTCTGGGCGGAGGCGCCCGAGCGCGCCTTCGCGGCGAGGACGGCGGCAGCCATCCTCGTGCTGCTCGGGTTCCTGGTGACGATGAACTCGGTCGCGGTCTTTGTTCGCCGCCGATTCGAGTCGAAGGTCTGAGCGTGAATGGGAACGCGAGCGCGGCGGCGCGCGAAGGGCAGGTCGTGTGTCGGCGTTTGACGTGAGAGAGGCGAGAGAGGATTACCGCTTGAAGGTCAAGATGCAGACGCGCGCCCTCGACGTCTTCTACGGTGACAAGCAGGCGTTGAATGCCGTCGATCTTGAAATCCACGCCAACGAAGTGACGGCGCTGATCGGGCCATCTGGCTGTGGCAAGTCGACCTACCTGCGCTGCTTGAACCGGATGAACGACATCGTGCCAGGCTGCCGGGTGTCGGGTGAGGTCACCCTCGACGGCCGCGATATCTACGATTCGAAGCTCGACGTGGTGAAGCTGCGGGCGCGGGTGGGCATGGTATTCCAGAAGCCGAACCCATTTCCGAAATCGATCTACGAGAACGTGGCCTACGGACCCAGGATCCACGGCATCGCCCGCACCAAGAGCGACCTCGACGAGCTCGTGCGCCACAGTCTGCGCAAGGCGGGGCTGATCGACGAGGTGGAGAGCCGTCTCGACGAGTCGGGGACGAGCCTCTCGGGCGGGCAGCAGCAGCGGCTCTGCATCGCGCGGGCGATCGCGGTCTCGCCGGAAGTCATCCTGATGGACGAGCCGTGCTCGGCCCTCGATCCGATCGCGACGGCGCGCGTCGAGGAGCTGATCGACGAGCTGCGCGAGCAGTTCACGATCGTGATCGTGACCCACTCGATGCAGCAGGCCGCGCGCGTCTCCCAGCGCACCGCCTTCTTCCATCTCGGCACCCTCGTCGAGGTCGGCGAGACCGGCAAGATCTTCACCAACCCCGCGGAGAAGCGGACTCAGGACTACATCACCGGCCGCTTCGGCTGAGTGCTGCGACTCGACACGGCGGCCCGGGCCCTCGCAGCCGGCGGCGCGACCGTTCCCCTTGACCTACATTGCTCCGATGGGACGAGCCTCGCGGCCCCCGTCCCACCGGTTCGGAGGTGTGAATGGGTTCGGTCGAGGTGATCCCGCTTTCGTTGCCCGGGGACACCCTCCGATTCATGAAGCCCTGGTTCGCGATCTACGCGAACGACCCGCACTGGGTCCCGCCGCTCCTGATCGAGCGCAAGCGCTTCTTCGATCCTCGGCGCAATCCGTATTTCAAGGTGGCCGACGTCCAGTGCTTCGTCGCACGGCGTGAGGGCCGCGACGTCGGTACGATCGCGACCGTCGTCGACCACGCCCATCAGCGGCACGAGCGCGGGACCGG
>JANNQH010000735.1:0-5934 GCA_031400655.1 Deltaproteobacteria bacterium
CTCGTTCTCGAAGAGGCGGTCCGGTCCCGGGTCTACCGGTTCGATTGCGAACGCGACGAGATCGTCGTGGAGGGGAGTTAGTTTGGATTTCGACCTCGTGTGTGCCCGCGAGCTGATGACCAGGAAGATCGTGATGGCGGAGCCGCACGAAAGTCTGCGCACTGCAGTGACCCGCATGAGCGAGCACCGGATCCAGGGGCTCCTGATCCGGCCCGAATCGCCGTCCCGGGGCATCTCGATCCTGACCGGCAAGGATTGCATCCGCGTGATCTGCGACGCGGGCGAGTCAGCCCTCGACGATCTCTGCGTCGAAGACGCGATGACCCGCCCGGCCGTCAGCGTTCCGGCGGAGCTCTGCATCACCGATTGTCTGCGCCTGATGCGCCTCGCCGGCGTGCGCACGGCCCCGGTCCTCGACCGCGGCGAGCTCGTCGGCATCCTCACCTTCACCGACGTCCTGAACAGCCTGCGCTCGCCGAACGGTGCGTGACCTCGGCCGCGTATACGGAGCGAAAAGCAGATCGCTCCGTATAATCGCGCGAGGCAGGTCAGCTCATGCCCTCACACGTTTCGCTTCCCAGTCGCTCGCAGTTCATTCGCCGAATGGCGCTTCAAGGCGTGCTCGGCCTCGGCCTCATCGCGGGATCGCTCGCAATCGGTGCCGTCGGCTACCACGTATTCGCCGGTCTCGACTGGCTCGATGCGACGCTCAACGCTTCGATGATCCTGACCGGCATGGGTCCGATCGCGCCCTACACGACGGCGGCCGCCAAGCTCTTCGGAATCGGATATTCGATCTTCAGCGGCGTCGCCTTCCTGACTTTCGCTGCCGTCCTGATGGGACCGGTCGTGCATCGCTTCCTGCATCGATTCCATCTCGACCTGTACGAGGACGACGAGCCGCCCAAGGCATCGCGCCGATAAAGGCACACCGCAGGGTGGGGCCCGTCCCTCCCGGACGGCCGGCGACTCCCACTGGCCGCGCCATGACCCGAACGACTGGACTTTCCTGTCATGCCCGTCGCCTTTCGTCCGATAACGAGAGCGGCAACTCCAGTGCAACCGGCTCGTCCAACCCGACCGAACCCTTCACGGGAGAGGGTCGAGCCCCGGCCTCCTCGAGGAACGCTCGATGCAGATTCCGTTCTCCCGCCCGTCCCTGGGCCCGCGCGAGGCGGAGGCCGTGGCCCGGGCCATCCGGGAGGGGCGCATCGTCGGGAACGGCGAAATTGCCAAGCGCGTCGAGGCGAGGCTCGCCGAGCTGACGCGCTCGCCGCACGTCCTGCTCACTCCGAGCGCCACCCAGGCGATGGACGTCGCCCTCTATGCCTTCGAAATCGGACCCGGCGACGAGGTCTTGATGCCCTCATTCGCCTTCGTGAGCCAGGCCAACGCGATCCTGGCGCGCGGTGCGCGGCCGGTCTTCTGCGAGATCGATCCGCAGACGCTCAACATGTGTCCCCTCGATGCCGAGGCGCGAATCACGCCGAGGACCAGGCTGATCATGCCGGTGCACTACGCCGGCGTCGCCTGCGATCTCGACGCGTTCGAGGATCTTGCGCGTCGAAAGGGCTTGCTGCTCTTCGAAGACGCCGCCCAGTGCATCGGATCGAAGCATCGGGGTCGAGCGCTCGGGACGATCGGTGATGCGGGCTGTTATTCCTTCCACGAGACGAAGAATATCGTGGCTGGAGAAGGTGGCTGTCTATTCGTTCGAGACGATCAGATCGCTGCGGCGGCGGAGATCATCCGGGAGAAAGGCACCAATCGTTGCGCGTTCATGCGCGGCGAGATCGATCGCTACACCTGGGTCGGTCCGGGCGGGAGCTATGTGATCAGCGACGTGTTGGCCGCGCTGCTCGAGGTCCAGCTCGAGCGTCTCGAAGAGATCACGCGGGCGAGGACACGCATCTGGAACACCTACCACGCCGGGCTCGAAGACATCGAAAAGGACGGGATGCTCATTCGTCCGTTCATCCCGGCCTACGCGGAACACAACGCCCACATCTACGCCTTCCGCGCGCGCACCCGGGGCCTTCGGGCCCATCTGCTGACCGCCCTCGCGGAGCGCGGCATTCAGGCCACGTTGCACTTTCAACCGCTCCATTCTGCGCCCTATGCGCTGGAGCGCCTGGGAAAACCGAGTCCCCTGCGCGAGACCGACTCGGCCGCCGAGACCCTCGTGCGACTTCCGCTCTACGCAGACCTCGCGCCCGAGCAGGCAGAGCAAATCGTCGAAGCGGTCGTCGCGCTCTGCGAAGCATGAGAAGCATGAAGAGAAGCATAGAGAGCCGGATTCGATGAGCCTCGTCAAAATCGTCGAAGGAGATTGCATGAAGGAGTCCTGGGAGCTCATCACGCGGGGAAGTGCCGTCGACTTCGTCGATGCGCTCGAGCGCGAAGCTCTCGACCACTCTGCCGTCCACCATCCTTTCCTCACGCGGATCGCTTCCGGCGACCTTCCCGACGTCGAGGCGTCGCTGCGCGACTACGCTTTCCAGTACGCCTGCTACAGCCGGGAGTTTCCGACCTATCTCCTCTCGCTGATCGAGAACCTCGAGTCTCCGAAGCACCGTGCGACGCTGCTCGCGAACCTCGAGGAGGAGCGCGGCGATCCCGCGTCGGATCGGCTCGAACGGATGCCCCATACGGAGCTCTTTGCGCGCTTCCAACGCGCGATCGGAGTCGATGAGCGCTACCGCCGTTCGCACAAGACCATGACTACGGTCGAGATCTGGCGGAATCTCGCACTCCAGAAGAGTCGCTCCGATCAGATCGGCGTCGCCATCGGTGCGATCGGAATCGGAACCGAGCTCGTCGTCCCCACCATCTATACCTATCTGCTCGAGGGAATCCGGAAGTTCACGAAGCTGGCAGAGGACGACTACTTCTTCTTCACCCTGCACGCGCAGTGCGACCAGGAACACGCGGCCGACCTCCGCGAGATCAGCATCGAGATCGCGAACGGCGTGGATAATCGCGAGGCGCTCCGCTTCGGGGTCTTCTCGGCGCTCAACCTCCGCAAGGCTTTCTTCGACATCATGCTGAGCCGCGCGATGGACCTCGATCCGGGGGATCCGCTTGAATACTGAGCAGCTCTACGACCGCAACGCCGGCTCCTGGAGTCGCACCCGGCCGACCAGCATCTCCGACTTCACCGGCCGGCCTGCCGTCTTCGACCTCTGCGGTGACGTCCGTGGGCAGCGGGTTCTCGATCTCGGATGCGGAGAGGGCTACTGCACCCGCGAGATGGCCGCTCGAGGCGCGGGTCAAACGCTCGGAATCGATCTTTCGAGTGCGATGATCGAGCAGGCCCGCAAGCGCGAGCAGCAGAGTCCGCTCGGCATCGAATATCGTCAGGGCAACGCGGTTTTCCTCGATACGAGAGATCCCCGATTCGATCTCGTGCTCGCCGTGTTCGTCTTCAGCTACATGACTTGTTCAGAGATGGAGCTTGCGTTCCGCGAGGTTCGGCGCGTGCTCGCTGATCAAGGACGTTTCGTCTTCGCCGTCCCCCATCCGAGTCTGCCCTTCATGCGCGAGCAGCGCCCGCCGTTCTATTTCGACACACGCGGAGACGGATACTTTTCCGGTCTCGATCGTCGCTACGAGGGCCAGATCGATTGCGTCGAGGGTCCGTCGCTTCCGATCCACCTGGTCCACAAGCCGCTCGAGAGCTATTTCGACGCCCTCGGCCGGGCAGGCTTCGATCGCATGCCCATCGTGCGCGAGCTGCGCGTTCTCGATTCCCATCTCGCCGAGCGACCGGATGTCTTTGCGCCGATCGCAGATCTCCCGCTTCATCTCGCCTTCCGCGTGGAGGTGTAGGATGGACGATCTCGCCGAACACGCTCTCCCGCCGATGGTCGTCTTGCGGAGCAACGACTGCTGCTTCCTCGGCATCGCAAGGAGCTGTGCCGCCGCCGGGCGCCCGATCATTCCGGTGGTATTCGACTGGGCGGGATCTGGACCCTGGTATTCGGAGGAATCCGATGTCGTCAAGGATCCGATCCGCATCCCGAATCCCTACAAGGAGGCCGCTGCCGCCCGCGACGCGATGATCGGGCTCGGCGAGCGCCTGCTCGCTGCGTGGGGCGAGCGGCTGATGATCGTTCCGAGCAGCGACACGAACCTGATGTTCCTGCTCGATCACTACGAAGCATTCTCCCCCTACTTCAGGCTGGCCGGCGCAGCGGATTTCGATTCCGCCCGGATCGATGTCGTGCGCAAGGATTCGGCGGCAGTCCTGCTCGCTGCGGGCGGTGTGGCGATTCCGGAAACCCATGCTTGCTTGAAAGCGGGTGACGTCGAATCCGTCGCCCGCGCGGTCTCGTATCCCTGCGTCTACAAGCCGGTCGCGAAGGATTACGGCCAGACTTTCTATGCGACCCACGGCGGTCGCAAAGCGATCGAATGCCACGATCAGGACGAGCTCGTCGATCGATTGGAGCAGGAGATCGAGCGCGGCTTCGAGCTGGTCGTCCAGGAGAAGGTCAGCTTTGCTTCCATGGAGGAGGAGATCCCGTTCTATCTCTATGCGGATCGCGATCACCGGATCCGCATGGCCGCGACGGGGATCAAGGAGAAGATCCAGCCCTTTCCCTACGGCACGGCCACCATCCTCCGCCTCGCATGGCACGAGGAGCTTCTTCCGATCGCGCAGCGCGTCGTCGAGGCATTATCCTGGCGCGGAATCTTGATGATCGAGTTCATTCGCGATTTGAAGGACGGTCGCTGGAAGGTCATCGAGGTCAACGCCCGTCCGTGGCTCTGTGTCGATTTCTACCGACGCTCCGGGCTGAACTTTCTCGACATGCTTTATCGCGATTGGCGCGGCGAATTGGCGGCCGGACCCGATTTGATCCGCCCCGATCCGGCGGTCCTCGAGAGCTCGCCCGTCCAGATCAGCCTGCCTGCTGCTGCAATCCCCGACCTCGACCGCTTGGACCGAGCCGTCCGCATCGACGACATCGTCTCGTGGATCGGCCGGGTTGCGGGACGCAGGAGTCTGACCTTTCTCGATCCGAACGACCCGCGCCCCGGTCGGGCCGAGCTTCGTTCGCTCGCTGCGAGATACGCGCTGCCGGCGGACGAATTGATCGCTCGCATCGGGGAGAATCTCGGTGGGGACTGAGATCCAGAAGCCGGCGATTCCGGCGCATGCGCTCCGGCCCCTGATTTCCGTCGTGATTCCCGTCTATGGATCCGAAGGATCGCTAGACGAGCTCTATCGACGGTTGCACGAGTCGCTGGAGAAGATCACCCCCCATTGGGAGATCCTGTTCGTCGAGGATTGTTCCCCCGATGAAGCCTGGTCTCGGCTCGAGCGATTCGCCGAGGCCGACTCCCGGGTGCGATCCATTCAGCTCATGCGCAACTACGGTCAGCAGCGTGCGGTGCTGTGTGGACTGGCGCAGAGTGAGGGCGATTTCGTCGTGACGATGGACGATGATCTCCAGCACCGACCGGAAGAGATCTCGCGATTGCTTCAGACGCTCGAAGAGACGGGAGTAGATGTCGTCGTCGGGCGATTCCGGACCAAGCAGCATGGATTCGTCCGCCGCTTCGGGACGAAGGTCGTCAAATGGCTCGCCGAGCGAACGGTCGGAATTCCGCCGACGCTGTCGCTGACGAGCTTCCGGATCATGCGTCGCGATGTCGCGCACGCCGTCGCCAGGATCCGGCATGCGAATCCGGTCGTGGGCTACCTGCTGTTCTCGGTCACGCCGCGCTTCGCCAATGTCGACGTCGAGCACGATGCGCGCAGCTCCGGCAGCTCGAGCTACACGCTTTGGGATCTGATCGACTACTTCCTCTGCATGGTCATCGACTACTCGGACTGGCCGCTGCGCGCGGTCAGCGGGGCGGGCGCGCTGCTCTCACTCGGAAGCTTCGGGACCGCGATCTTCTATCTGTATCGATGGATGGTGGGTG
>JANNQH010000736.1:0-2808 GCA_031400655.1 Deltaproteobacteria bacterium
CGTGTTCCTGCCGACGGGCTCGGCGACGCCGGATTTCTGGGGCGGCGATCGCCCGGGCGACAATCTCTTCGCGAATAGCCTGCTCGCCCTCGACGCGGCGACCGGCAAGCGCGTCTGGCATTTCCAGCTGGTCCACCACGATCTCTGGGATCGCGACCTCCCCGCGCCGCCCAATCTCGTGACCCTCGAGCGGGACGGAAAGCAGATCGACGCGGTCGTCCAGACGACGAAGGCCGGCTACGTCTACGTATTCGAGCGCGCGACGGGCAAGCCCGTCTTTCCGATCGAAGAGCGGCCGGTGCCCGGCGCGACAGTCGTTGGGCAATACGTCTCGAAGACCCAGCCCTTCCCGACAGCACCGCCGCCCTACACGCGCCAACGCTTCGACCTCTCCTGGCTCGACGATCGTGGCGAGGAATTTCGCGCGAAGCAGCTCGAACGACTCGCGGGCGTGCGGATGGGCCAGGACTTCATCCCGCCGAGCCTCGAGGGCTCGATGATGTTCCCTGCCTTCGACGGCGGCGCGGAGTGGGGCGGTTCGGCCTGGGATCCCACGACGGGCCTGCTCTACGTGAATGCGAACGAGGTCCCCGCCGTGCTGCCCTTGATGGAGCGGCCCAAAGGCATCAACCCGCGCAGCATCTACGTCGAGAAATGCGCCGTCTGCCACGGCCCCGATCTCGCCGGCACCGGCGTCGGCCCCTCGCTGATCGGTCTCGCGAGTCGCCGCAACGTGGTCGAGATCTACACGACGATCGCGTTAGGCGGTGGCCGCATGCCGAGCTTCGTCGACTTGCCGATGCCGCTGATCGAACGACTGACGGCCTATCTGCTCCAGCCCGACGACCCCGAAAAGGCGATGGCCGAGCTCGACGCCCGGCCCGGCAGCAATTCGCGCTACGTCTCCGCCGGCTACGTCTATCTCCGCGATGAAAAGG
The DNA here is from genome assembly GCA_031400655.1 of Deltaproteobacteria bacterium. Lineage (GTDB taxonomy): Bacteria > Myxococcota_A > UBA9160 > UBA9160 > UBA4427 > UBA4427. The sequence continues at coordinate 939 of JANNQH010000736.1, forward strand.
GCATCCCCATCAACACGCCACCATGGGGCACGCTCACCGCCATCGACCTCTCGGCGGGCACGATCCGCTGGCAGGTCCCCCTCGGCGAGTATCCCCAGCTCGCCGGTCAGGGCCGCGCCAAGACGGGCAGCGAGAACTACGGCGGCGCGGTCGTGACCGCGGGCGGGCTGCTCTTCATTGCGGCGACTCCGGACGCGAAGATCCGCGCATTCGACAAGCAGACCGGCGAAGAAGTCTGGCAGGCGGACCTCCCCGCGGCTGGCTTCGCCACGCCGTCGACGTATTCCGTCGACGGCCGCCAGTTCATCGTCGTCGCTGCGGGCGGCGGTAAGCTCGGCGTCCCGTCCGGCTCGAAGTACGTCGCGTTCGCACTTCCGGAAGGTGGAGAGTCGCCGCCCGGCCAGCCCTAACGGCGCGCCGCCTTTGCCTTCAGCTCCGCGATCGGCACGACTCGCAGCTTCGGCTTCTGCGGATCGACCGCGCGGGTCCAGCGCAGGCCCAGCGTGCCGTGGCGGTGGCCCACGGTGTTTATCCAGTTGCCGATGCCGGGATCCTCGGGCGAGATCACGATCAGGAGCGATCCGTCCTTCTCGTACTTTGCCGTGTGCTTGTTGATGTGGCACGGGAAGTAGCGGTAATCGAGGGACTCTTCCCAGTAGTTGTTGAGCTGGAAGTTCCAGGCGTCGCATTCCGGCGGCATCGCCTCGAGCACCAGGGCCTGGCCGGGCTCGAGCGTCCAGTAGCCGTGCCAGAACTGGTTGTTCGGGTCGCCTAGCCCGGTGAACTTCTGCTGGACGTCGTTCGGGTTCTTCTCGAAGTCGTCGCACCAGCCCACGAAGATCTCGGCCGTCGCGTAGACGAACTTCGCCGCGTCATCGAGACCCTTTGCGATCTGCTGTGCCGAGAGAAGATCGGGCACGTTCGGGGGGAGCGCGCGGCCCGGGGCGTTCACGCACTCGATCTCGAGCCGGGCGACCTCGTCCTTCTCCCAGTCCATGCGGAACTGTCGGATGATGAGCAGCCGCGTGTCGTCGCGCATCGGCAGCCAGAGACCCGGCTTCTTCTCCTTCGAGAGCTGGATCACGATCCGGCCGTTCTCGTCTCCCGGGACCCCGTGGAGGTCGATGAAGCCCGTCTGCTGGATCTGTTCGTCGAGGCCGTAGACACCGCTGTAGCTGCCGATGCCGATGTAGGCGACGCTGCCGCGGGTGCCCGACAAGGTGTAGTCGTAGCGGCCGTCGATGATCGCGTTCTGGTAGAAGGCGTCGGGGTTGTCCGCCCCGATCTTGATCGTCTCGTGGGACAGGCGATAGAGCTGCGGGGCGGCCGGATCGCCGGACTCGACGGATTGCTCGAGGGCTGCGCGCGTGAGCCGCGAGAGGTAGCGCCAGCCCTCCGCCCGATCGAGCAGGTCCTTCGGAGACTTCTCGCGCAGGATGATTTCGCCGGCCTGCTTCAGCGAGTCGCAGAAATCCGACCAGACCTGGCCGGAGAGGACGCGTTCGGTCGTGTCGCTTGCGCTGCCTGCGGATCCGGTCTTGCTCGCCATGTCGTCTCCTTGGGAACTTCGGGTTCGTGCCGGCGGCCTCCGGGAAGCGGCCGGGTTTCGGTTCAGAGCGAGTCGAGGATCTTGGTCTGCCATTCGATGTAGTCGGCGAAGCGGCTCTCGATCTCGGCGTCCGTGAGTCCGTACTCCTCGGCGCTGTAGCGGTGCTCACCGTGCTGGCCGCGGCGGTTCTCCTCGGCCCAGGCGCGCACGTCCCGCTCGGCGCGCTCGCTCCACTCGAGGTCGAAGAACTCGTAGATCGCGCGCAGCGAGCCGATCGGGTCCCGCGAGAGCGTCTCGAAATGGAGGTCGAAAACGCGCACG
>JANNQH010000737.1:0-3804 GCA_031400655.1 Deltaproteobacteria bacterium
GCGCTTCGTCGCCTTGATGGGTCCTTCGGGCTCGGGCAAATCGACGCTCCTCAATCTATTGGCGGGCCTCGACCGGCCGACCCGCGGCGACGTCGAGGTCGCCGGGCGGCGTCTGAACGACCTCTCCGAAGATGAGCTCGCGCACTTCCGCGCAGAACACCTCGGCTTCGTCTTCCAGTTCTTCAATCTGATTCCCGTGCTGTCTGCGCTGGAGAACGTCGAGCTGCCGCTGCTGCTTACCGCGCTCGGGAGGGCCGAGCGCCGCACCCGCGCCGAGACTGCTCTGCGAATCGTCGGCCTCGCGGAGCGCGCGAACCACCGGCCCTCTCAACTTTCCGGTGGCGAGCAGCAGCGCGTCGCGATCGCCCGCGCGATCGTGTCGGATCCCGAGATCGTGGTGGGCGACGAGCCGACGGGAGACCTCGATGCGAAGAACGCCGAAGAGGTGCTGGGCCTGCTGCGAACCCTCAAGCAGGAGTTCGGCAAGACGGTCGTGATCGTGACCCACGATCCGCGCGCCGTCCGCTATGTCGATGAGGTCATCCATCTCGACAAGGGCGTGTGGACGGGCAGCGAGCCGGGAGGCGGCGGGCTTTGATCCGGTTCCTCCCCCTCGTCGTGCGCAATCTCGGTCGCAACAAGCTCCGCAGCGCGCTGACCGGAGGCGCGATCCTGCTCGCGATCGCGCTGGTCTGCGTACTCCGAACGATGCCCGCTGCCTTCGACGCCATCCTGAACCGGCTCTCGAACAACACGCGCATCTCGATCCACCACACCGCGGGCATCGTCTACTCGATGCCTTACGCCTACCTGAACAAGGTGCGCTCGATTCCGGGCGTCGTGGACGCGGTCTCCTGGACATGGTTCGGGGGCGCGATCGATCCGGACAAGGGTGTCACGTTTCCGAATTTCGCGGTCGACGCGGACCACATCGAGAAGGTCTATGAAGACTACGGCCTCGACCCCGCCGAGATGTCCGATTTTCAGCGCAGTCGCACGGGGGCCCTCGTGGGAGTCCGCGCGATGACGGACAACGACTGGAAGCTGGGCGACGTCGTCACCCTGAAGAGCACGATCTACCCGCTCGAGCTCGAGTTCCGGATCGCCGGCACGATCCCGGGTGAGGCGATGCGGAAAGCCGGTGTGCAGTCGAGCCTGCCCGTCTTCTGGTTCCACCGCGAATATCTGGTCGAGGCGCTGCGGGCGCAGGGAGTCGAGTTCGACCAGCTGGGCAATATCTGGGCACGCATCGACGATCCAGCGAAGGTGACCAGCGTGATGCAGCAGGTCGACGAGCTGTTCCGCAACAGCGAGGCCGAGACGGTCTCGGAGACGGAGAAGTCGTTCTTCACGAGCTTCTTCTCCCAGGTCCAGGGACTGCTCGTCGTGATCCAGGCGGTGGCGCTGCTGGTGACGCTCTGCATCGTCTTCATCGCCGCGAATACGGCGAGCATGACGGTGCGCGAGCGGATGCGGGAGATCGCCGTACTGCGGGCGATCGGGTTCGGACGGAACCTGCTCTTCGGAATGTTGCTCGCCGAGGCGGCGCTGCTCTCGACGGTGGCCGGCAGCCTCGGCGTTCTCGCATCGCTGGGCCTCGCGAAATGGCTGGCGTCGATCGGGGGGACCAATCCCGCGATGGGCCCGCTCACGGCCTTCATCGTGACGAACACGGTGATCGTGCAGGGACTCTTTTTGGCGCTGCTGATCGGGATCGTGACCGGAGCCATCCCGGCCTTCGGCGCCTCGCGGCGCAGCGTCGCGCTGACCCTGCGCGAGGTCTTTTGATTTGGCACTCCCGCTCAGCTATCCGCTGCGCAATCTGACCCACCGGCGGATGCGCACCGCGATCACGGTCGGCGTCGTCGCCCTCGTCGTCATTGCGACGACGCTGCTGCTCGGCCTCGTCTCGAGCCTGCGGCGCACGCTCGTCTCGACCGGCGATCCGCGCAACCTGATCGTGCTGCGCAAGGGCTCGAACAACGACGGATCCTCGCAGCTCCCGCTCGAGGCCTATCAGGCGCTGCGCTTCTTCGACGGCATCGCGCAGGACGAGAAAGGTGAACCTCTCGTCTCCCCCGAGATCGTCGTCCAGCCCTTCTTTCACCGTGCAAACGGCGGACGCGAGAACGTCCTCGTGCGCGGGATCGAGTCCTCGGCCTACGCGGTCCACCGCGAAGTGCGCATTGCCGAGGGCCGCGCGCCGACACCCGGGACCACTGAAGCGCTCGTCGGCCGCGGCATCGCGATGCGTTACCCCGAGGCCGCGGTCGGACAAGAGCTTCGCTTCGGGCGCGGGCGCTGGACAGTCGTCGGCATCCTCGAGGCGGACGGCAGCTCCTACGAGAGCGAGGTCTGGGTCGACGCCCGACTGCTCGCGGCCGACGCCAAACGCCCGCTGCCCTATTCGGGCTTTCGTCTGCGGGCGGCGGACGGTGCGGATCTCGCGGCACTGGCGCGGCGGATCGATGCGGACCCGCGCTGGGCGCTCGAGGCGAGCCCCGAGACCGAGTACTACGCGGATCAGGCGGAGTCCGCCCGCACGCTCTTCGTGATCGTCTTGTTCGTCGCCGTGATGGCCGGGTTCGGGGCGAGCTTCGGGGCGGCGAATGCGATGTACGCCTCGGTCCAGGCGCGCACGGCCGAGATCGGAACGTTGCGGGCGATCGGGTTCTCGCGGATGGACGTGCTCGTCGCCTTCCTGCTCGAGTCGGTCGCGACCTCGCTCGTCGGATTCGTCGTGGGTGGCGCGATCGCCGTCGCCGCGGCGATGGTCCTGTCGAGTGCGCTCGGCGGGATCGGATTCGGTGCCTCCACCTTCACGACCAACGTGGTCACGCTTCGGGTGAGCGCCTCGGACCTCGGCTTTGCGGCGCTGTTTGCGGTCCTGATCGGCCTCGGTGGGGGCCTGATGCCCGCCTGGCACGCTGCGCGGATGCGTCCGATCGACGCGCTGCGGAGGGGCTGATGGCGGGCGATTCCTCCAAGTCGCTGCGGGACGAGCTCTCGTCGCTGAAGATCGATCGGGGCGCTCGGCCTGCGCAGAAGCGCGGGGCGCCGCGCTGGATCTGGCCGGTGGGCGGGCTTCTCCTCCTGCTCGGTCTCTTTTTCGGCTGGCGGATGCTGATGGGTGGCGGGACGCTGGTCGAGGTCGTGTACGCCGCACAGAGCATGCCCGGGACGGGTTCGAGCGGGGCCCCGGCGAGCGGCGGGGTCGTGTTGCAGGGATCGGGCTATGTCGTGACGGGGAACAAGTACATCTCGATCGGCGTGCGCGTGCCGGGGCGGATCGACGCCTATCTCGTCGACGAATCGGAAACGGTGAAGGCAGGCCAGGCCCTCGTCCAGCTCGACCGGCGCGACTACGAGGCGGCGCTCGCGCGTGCAGAGGCTTCGCTCGAGCTGGCGCGGGCGAACGCAGACCTGGCGGAGACGTTGGCGAAACGCCAGCGCGCGCTGCGTGCCCAGGACGTGACGAGCCAGTCGAACCTCGACGTGAAGGAGAGCGAGTGGCGCGTCGCGGAGGCCCGCACCCGTGAGGCCGATGCGGCGCTGCGTGAGGCGATGGTGAACCTCGACTACACGACGCTGCGGGCGCCGCGCGACGGACTCGTGCTCGCGAAGCTGAAGGAAGTGGGGGAGATGGCGGTGCCCGGGGGCTTTGCCGGCTCCGGCGATCTGATCCGCATGGCGGATCTCTCGGACCTGCGGGCCGAGGTCGATGTCAACGAGCTCGATCTCGGGAAGGTTCGGCTCGGGCAGCGCGCCGAGGTGACGCCCGACGCCTTCCCGGACAAGCGTTAT
>JANNQH010000738.1:0-2808 GCA_031400655.1 Deltaproteobacteria bacterium
CGTGTTCCTGCCGACGGGCTCGGCGACGCCGGATTTCTGGGGCGGCGATCGCCCGGGCGACAATCTCTTCGCGAATAGCCTGCTCGCCCTCGACGCGGCGACCGGCAAGCGCGTCTGGCATTTCCAGCTGGTCCACCACGACCTCTGGGATCGCGACCTCCCCGCACCGCCCAATCTCGTGACCCTCGAGCGGTACGGCAAGCAGATCGACGCGGTCGTCCAGACGACGAAGGCCGGCTATGTCTACGTGTTCGAGCGCGCGACGGGCAAGCCCGTCTTTCCGATCGAGGAGCGGCCGGTGCCCGGCGCGACAGTCGAAGGGCAATACGTTTCGAAGACCCAGCCCTTCCCGACGGCACCGCCGCCCTACACGCGCCAGCGCTTCGACCTTTCATGGCTCGACGATCGCGGCGAGGAGTTTCGCGCGAAGCAGCTCGAACGACTCGCGGGCGTGCGGATGGGCGAGGACTACATCCCGCCGAGCCTCGAGGGCTCGATGATGTTCCCGGCCTTCGACGGCGGCGCGGAGTGGGGCGGCTCGGCCTGGGATCCGACGACGGGCCTGCTCTACGTGAACGCCAACGAGCTGCCCGCCGTGCTGCCCTTGATGGAGCGGCCCAAGGGCGTGAACCCGCGCAGCATCTATCTCGAGAAATGCGGCGTCTGCCATGGCCCGGATCTCGCGGGCACGGGTGTCGGCCCCTCGTTGATCGGTCTCGCGAAGCGGCGCAACGTGGTCGAGATCTACACGACGATTGCGTTAGGCGGTGGCCGCATGCCGAGCTTCGTCGACATGCCGATGCCGCTGATCGAACGGCTGACGGCCTATCTGCTCCAGCCCGACGACCCCGAGAAGGCGATGGCCGAGCTCGATGCCCGGCCCGGCAGCAATTCGCGCTACGTCTCCGCGGGCTACGTCTATCTCCGCGACGAAAAGGGAATCCCCATCAACACACCGCCGTGGGGCACGCTCACCGCCATCGACCTCTCGGCGGGCACGATCCGCTGGCAGGTCCCCCTCGGCGAGTATCCGCAGCTCGCCGGCCAGGGCCGGGGCCAGACCGGCAGCGAGAACTACGGCGGCGCGGTCGTGACCGCGGGCGGCCTGCTCTTCATCGCCGCCACACCTGATGCGAAGATTCGGGCCTTCGACAAACGGACCGGCGAGGAAGTCTGGCAGGCGCCGCTCCCTGCGGCCGGCTTCGCGACGCCGTCGACCTATTCCGTCGACGGTCGACAGTTCATCGTCGTCGCTGCCGGGGGCGGCAAGCTCGGCACGCCGTCCGGGTCGAAGTACGTCGCGTTCGCGCTGCCGGAAGGCGACGCGTCGGCGCCCGGCCGGCCCTAGCGGCGCGCCGCTTTCGCCTTGAGATCGGCGATCGGGACGACCCGCAGCTTCGGCTTCTGCGGGTCGATGGCCCGAGTCCAGCGCAGGCCGAGCGTGCCGTGGCGGTGGCCGACGGTGTTCATCCAGTTGCCGATGCCGGGATCCTCGGGCGAGATCACGATCAGGAGCGAGCCATCCTTTTCGTACTTCGCCGTGTGCTTGTTGATGTGGCACGGGAAATAGCGGTAATCGAGGGACTCCTCCCAGTAGTTGTTGAGCTGGAAGTTCCAGGCGTCGCATTCCGGCGGCATCGCCTCGAGCACCAGGGCCTGGCCGGGCTCGAGCGTCCAGTAGCCGTGCCAGAACTGGTTGTTCGGATCGCCTAGCCCGGTGAACTTCTGCTGGACGTCGTTCGGGTTCTTCTCGAAGTCGTCGCACCAGCCGACGAAGATCTCCGCGGTGGCGTAGACGAACTTCGCCGCGTCATCGAGACCCTTCGCGATCTGCTGTGCCGAAAGAAGATCGGGGACGTTCGGGGGGAGCGCGCGGCCCGGCGCGTTCACGCACTCGATCTCGAGCCGGGCGACCTCGTCCTTCTCCCAGTCCATGCGGAACTGCCGGATGATTAAGAGCCGCGTGTCGTCGCGCATCGGCAGCCAGAGGCCCGGCTTCTTCTCCTTCGAGATGTGGATGGTGATGCGGCCGTTCGCGTCGCCTGCCACGCCGTGGAGGTCGATGAAGCCCGTTTGCTCGATCTTCTTGTCGAGGCCGTAGACGCCGCTGTAGCTGCCGATACCGATGTACGCAACGCTGCCGCGGGTGCCCGACAGGGTGTAGTCGTAGCGGCCGTCGATGATCGCATTCTGGTAGAAGGCGTCGGGGTTGTCCGCGCCGATCTTGACTGTCTCGTGGGACAGGCGGTAGAGCTGGGGGGCGGCCGGATCGCCCGACTCGACGGATTGCTCGAGGGCTGCGCGCGTGAGCCGCGAGAGATAGCGCCAGCCCTCCGCCCGATCGAGCAGGTCCTTCGGAGACTTCTCGCGCAGGATGATCTCGCCGGCCTGCTTCAGCGAGTCGCAGAAATCCGACCACACCTGGCCGGAGAGGACGCGTTCGGTCGTGTCGCTTGCGCTGCCTGCGGATCCGGTTTTGCTCGCCATGTCGTCTCCTTGGGAACTTCGGGTTCGTGCCGGCGGCCTCCGGGAGGCGGCCGGGTTTCGGCTCAGAGCGAGTCGAGGATCTTGGTCTGCCATTCGATGTAGTCGGCGAAGCGGCTCTCGATCTCGGCGTCCGTGAGTCCGTACTCCTCGGCGCTGTAGCGGTGCTCACCGTGCTGGCCCCGGCGGTTCTCCTCGGCCCAGGCGCGCACGTCCCGCTCGGCGCGCTCGCTCCACTCGAGGTCGAAGAACTCGTAGATCGCGCGCAGCGAGCCGATCGGGTCCCGCGAGAGCGTCTCGAAATGGAGGTCGAAAACGCGCACG
>JANNQH010000739.1:0-4953 GCA_031400655.1 Deltaproteobacteria bacterium
ATCGACGAGACCGGCCGTGCCTTCACCAGTCGCTCGATCGGCTCGAGCGCCGCCAGCCCGATCGCCAGCCCGAGCTCGCGAAAGGCGAGCCGCGAATCCGCCGGCCGACCCAGGTCGTGCGTGTGCCCGAATTCGCGAAGACTCCGACACGCCCCGTCGAGCAGCACGAGGAAGAGTCCCTCGTCCGCGCACGCGCCCTGCTCGATCAACTGGGCGATCCGACCCGTATCCGTCAGGAGTCCACCGATTCCGAGCGGATCGGCCGTCACGAGCGCCTGCTGTGCGGAGAGGGCCGCGAAATCCGCGACGGCACGCTCGAGGCTCGGGCCTACGCCCGGACCTCCGAGCCGCTCCGCCGTCGCTCGCAGCTGGAGGCACGTCACGAGACCATCGATCGGATCGTGCTGCCCCATCGACGGCACGAGGGCACGATCGAGATCGATGCTCAGCTTCCAGAACATGCCGAGCCGACCCGAGGCCGTCCGCGACAGGAACCTGCGATGCGCCACCTCTGCCAGCTCCCGAGCCCACAGGTTGAATCGCGCTTCGCCGGTGCGCCGCGCAAGCTGGTCGAGCGCGTGCATCCAGCGGGTCAGGTAGTGGAAGTATTGCCCGTCCCGATCCCACTCGCGTCGCTCATCGAAGGCTTCGCCGGGTGCGCGCTCGGGGAGCGCCTTTCCGATCCGAAGGCCGCCGCAGGTGGGATGCTGAAGAGCTTCCGCCTCCGACAAGCCGCTGATCCAACCGCCGCTTGCGTCGTCGGGACGGTGTCGCCCCAGCACCCGATGGACCTGCTCGACGAGCCCGAGGGCCATGCGCCGGAAGTGCTCTTCTCCGGTGGCGTCCCACAGCGCCAGGGCGTTGCAGACCGCAAATGAATCGGTCCACAAATAACGCCGCGGCCGCTGCTGTCCCTCGAGCCCGGTCCGCTCCGCGAACCGGCGCATCAACGAGCCGGCCTCCGCGATCCGCTCGCTTCGCCTCATCGGACTCACCCGACCCGCGAGAACGGATGTCCCTGCGGCAGCGCCCGGGCTTCGTCCGGCGAGATGGGCCTTACCGCCCGTGTCTGGTCGATCCAGACGTACTCGTCGAATTGATGGGGCAGGCTCGCGTGGAAGTAGTGGCTCTGGAGCTCGGTATCCGGCCGGTAGATCACGCCGATCGCCCGCTCGAGTCGCGCGGGCTCGAGCTCGTAGCGAAGGACTTCCCGCCCGGGCTCGCGCAGATGCAGGAAGAATGCGGCCACCGCCGCATCGTGGCAGATCCGCTCATAGCTCTCCGCGTGGGCAGGCCGTACCGTCATCACTTCCATGGGGCCGTCCCAATCGCTGGCTGCGGCCACGCTGCCCCGGTCGGTCCCGAATCCGATCAGGAACGCGCCCTGCCCGAACTTCTCGCGGCAGAGCTGGCCGACGTTGAGCTGTCCGCGCGTCCCCATCTCCGTGGCGGAAGCGTCTCCGAGATGGGAGTTGTGTTCCCATACGACGACCTTCGAAGCCGGACCGTAGTGAGCGAGGAGCGTCTCGATGGTCTCGAACATGTGCCGATCGCGCAGGTTCCAGGATTCGTTCGAGCCGTAGTACATCGCCCGGTAATAGCTCTCGGCATGGGTCACGAGGCGGGCGTTCTGGACGGCGTCGAAGACCGCTTCCCCATCGCGGGCCGCGTAGTCGATCCGCCGCTCCATCAGGTCGCGCAGCATGGCCACGGCCTCGCGCTCACAGACGCGATAGCGCCCCTGGATGGCAGCCCGGCCGTAGGCGGCAGGGTCGGCTTCCCACGGCGAGAGACAGGCATAGCGCCGACGCGCGGAGCTCGCAGCCTCCGGGTCGACACGATCGAGGAACTCGAGGACAGCCTGGATCGACGTGAACAGGCTGTACAGATCGAGGCCGTGAAACCCGACGGGGGCTCGCTCCCCGCGTGCGCTCTCATTCCACCCCCGCAGCCAATCGACGAAGGCGAGCGTCTCGTGATTGCGCCACATCCAGGTCGGAAACCGTTGGAACGGAACGAATGGCGGGTCCGGACGGATGATCGGGGATTGCCCCTTGACCCAACGATTCAGCGTCTGCGCGTCGGGCCAATCCGCCTCGATCGCGACGAAATCGAATCCTCCACTCGTGATCAGGGCCTTCGTGATCTCGGCCCGCATGCGATAGAACTCGGACGTGCCATGCGTCGCTTCGCCGATCAACACGAGACGGGCATCGCCAATCCGCTCGACGAGCGACCCCAGATCGTGACCCTCGATCTCCGCGAACGGAATCGCCTCCTCGCGCACCAGATGGGCAATGCTCGTCGGCCGACTTCGCCCACGAACGGGCCGGCCATCCCAGGCCTCCTCGGACTCCCAGCCATGGGCACCGATCAGCGGGACGAAGCGCACGTCTCCGAGCTCCTCCGTCGCCATGCTGCCGTCCGACTGACGCGTGATGCGCACGAGCTTCTGCACGTCGCGCCCCTCGCCGACCGGCATGACGAGCCGACCACCGGGCCGCAGCTGCTCGACGAGCGCGGGGGGAACGCCCGGCCCGCCCGCCGCCACCACGATGGCGTCGTAGGGTGCGTGCTCGGGCCAGCCGAGTGACCCATCGCCGTGCTGGACGAGGACGTTCTCGAAACCCAGACCCGCCAGGCGCGAGGCCGCCTGCGTGGCGAGCGCCTCGTGTCGCTCGATCGTGTAGACCTGTTTGGCGAGACGTCCGAGGATCGCCGCCGCATAGCCCGATCCGGTCCCGACCTCGAGCACCCGGTCGAGCGGATCGAGCTTCAGAGCGGCCGCCATCAAGGCGACGATGTAGGGCTGGGAAATCGTCTGCCCCCGCTCGATCGGCAGCGGCGCATCGGTGTAGGCGAACTCCTGGAGATTCTCGGGGACAAACGCCTCGCGCGGCACCTCCCGAAAGGCCTGGAGGACACGCTCGTCCTGAATGCCCCGGGCGGCCAGGTGTGAACGCACCATCTCGTCCCGTTCCGATTCGAGATTCACCATGAGATCCACACACTGCAGTTTCGGTGCCAGATGACCCGTGCATCTCCAACCGATCACCCCGCGCGACGGCTCGCGTTTCGAGGCGTTCGACGAGTCGCGGCGCGGCCGTACGACTCGCAACTGGGGTCGCGCGCCCCACCTCGACGCGCGGCTGGGGGCACACGGCGCCGAGGACCGTGGCACGTTGCTTGCGTAGGTCGAACGCTGACCCTTCCCTTCCTTCGGAGGTCCTGTGATGTCCTACAGCCAATTGCTTTTTCGCGACGATGCGCGATCGAAGGTGCTCGCCGGGGCCACGGCTCTCGCCGATGCGGTCCGCGGAACGCTGGGTCCGAAATCCCGCTGCGTCCTGATCGAGAAGAAATGGGGAAGCCCGATCGTCTGCGACGACGGTGTCACCATCGCCAAGCAGATCCACCTCAAGGATCCCGAGCAGAATCTCGGGGCCCAGATGTTGCGCGAGGCGGCTGTTCGCACCGGGGACTCCGTGGGCGACGGGACGACGACGTCCACGATCCTCGCGCACGCGATCTTCGCCGAGGGGCTTCGCAACGTGGTCGCCGGTGCCAGCGCCGTCGATATCAAGCGCGGACTCGACCGGGGGCTTGAGGTCGCGGTCGAAGGGCTTCGGGCCATCTCGAAGCCGGTCTCCACCTCCCTCGAGCGGGCCCAGGTCGCCACGATCTCCGCTCACAACAACGAGCGGATCGGAAATCGGGTAGCCGAGGCTCTCGATAAGGTCGGGGCGGAGGGCGTCGTCACGGTCGAAGAAGCCAAAGGCACCGAGACGACGCTCGAGGTCGTCGAAGGAATGCAGTTCGACCGCGGCTACCTGTCGCCCTACTTCGTGACGGATTCCGAGAAGATGGAGTGCGTGCTGGAGGACGTCTCCGTGCTGATCCACGAGCGCAAGATCAGCAACATGAAGGACCTCGTTCCCCTGCTCGAGCAGGTCGCCCGCGAGAACCGTCCATTGCTCGTGATCGCCGAGGACATGGAAGGCGATGCGCTGGCCACGCTCGTGGTGAACAAGCTGCGAGGAACGCTGCGCTGCGTCGCCGTCAAGGCGCCCGGATTCGGGGATCGGCGCAAGGCCACGCTCGAGGACCTCGCCATCGTGACGGGCAGCCAGGTGATCGCCGAGGATCTCGGGCTCGATCTCGGCCGCGCCAGCCTGGCGCATCTCGGCTCTGCGAGAAAGGTGATCATCACGAAGGACGACACGACGTTGATCGAAGGCCGCGGAGCGCCCGACAAGATCAAGGCACGTTGCCAGGAAATCCGCCGTCAGATCGAGGACACCAGCTCGGATTACGATCGGGAGAAGCTGAGCGAGCGTCTCGCCCGTCTGGCGGGCGGCGTGGCAATCATCCGCGTCGGTGCGCCCTCCGAAGCCGAGATGAAAAATAGCAAGGATGCCTTCGACGATGCGATCGCGTCGACCAAGGCGGCGATCGCCGAGGGAATCGTGCCCGGGGGCGGCCTCGCCCTTCTCAGGGTGATCGATCTCGTCGCACGCGAGCAGGACAAACATGACGGCGACGAGGCGACCGGGTTGCGGATCCTGCGCCACGCCCTCGAAATTCCCGCGCGTCAGATCGCGCTCAACTCCGGAGCCGATCCGGGCGTCGTCGTCGACCGACTGCGCTCCGGCACGGGCAGCTTCGGATTCGATGCACGACGCAATACCTACGTGGACTTGATGGAAGCCGGAATCGTCGATCCGACGAAGGTCGTACGGATGGCTCTCGAGAACGCGGTCTCCGTCGCGGGCGTCCTGCTGCTCGCCGAAGCCACGCTGACCGAGATCGAGGACGAGAAGTCGGAGCGGGCGGCGTCGCCCCAGCTCATGTGAAGAATCCGTCGACGGACGGGGGAGATCGACTCGCATGACAGGCCCGGGTTGGAGTCCGATCGTCAAGACGCCTTCGCTCGTGGGCCGGACTCCGCGCCTC
>JANNQH010000740.1:0-17175 GCA_031400655.1 Deltaproteobacteria bacterium
TCTCGAGTTCTCGAGCGGAAGCCAGCTGCGCGGAATTCCCGGAGCTCGCGCCCTCATTGAGGCGGCCGGCGAGGCCGGCGTCGGCGTGACGATCGATACCTGGCATTTCTTCAATCATGCCGACGGTCCCGACTGGGCAGCTCTCGAGGCGCTGCCGCTCGAGCAGCTCGCGAATCTCCAGCTCTCGGACGGCGTACCGCATGCCGCGGACCAGTTCTGGGACGCGACCATGAATCAGCGCCGGATTCCGGGGGAGGGCGGCTTCCCCCTCGAGCGCCTTGCGAAGACGCTTGCCGCCCGCGGCTTCGACGGCGCGATCGTGCTCGAGGTCCTGAGCGCCGAGCAGCGCGAGCGCTCGCTGCGCGACTACGCGGTCGACTCCCTGCGTGGAGCGCGACGGATCTTCGCCTGAGAGCAGAGCCTGACGCCGCTTTTAAAGGGTCGTGTTCGGCGTGATGTAGAGGTGGTGCGAAATGTCGCCCTGGAACTCGTCGAGGATCTCGACGCGCTCGACGAACCGCCACTGGCCGCCGACACACTCGAACTTGTCGTGGTAGCGATTGCGGAAGATCGGCTGGAGCGTGAACTCCGGCCGGGCCTGGAAGACGATCACGTAGGACTTCGAGCTCGCGTGCAGGCCGTCGTCGTCGACGTCGATCAGGAGATTGGCGACGAAGTGGCAGGTGTGGGGGTGGGCGGCGGGGACGCTCGGCTGCGCGCGGCCGTGCTTGTCGTAGAAGATCGTGTACTGCTCGAACATCTTGCGGATCGCGTCGGCGCCGCGGACTTCGAGGCCGTTCTGGGGCACGCGGATCACACAGTGCTTCAAGATCTCGCCGACGCGTTCGAGATCGCCGCCATCGAGGGCTTCGGAGTAGCCGTAGATCAGGCGAGAGATCTCGTGGCGGGCTTCTGCTTTGTCGACCTTGTTGGGAGATGTCATCTCGCGTCCTCCGGGCCGGGAATTTTCGTTCCGTCTCAGCGTACGACGGCGGTCGCTGTCGGCGTGCTCTGTGAAGCCGCTCGCCAGAGGACGAACGCGATCAAGGTCGAACCGAGCTCGAAGGCGATGCCCTGGCTCGTATAGGCCGAGAACTCTCCGGCGCCGAGGGCACCGAGCAGTCGAAAGGTCCCGAGGCCGGCACACTGGAATGCCGTTGCCAGCAGAATCGTCGGCGCGTAGGCGGGCAGCAGGGCGCCGAACAGGGCGAGGGCGCCGAAGCCGGCCTGGAGACCGCCGTACATCGCCTGCAGCTCGACGGTTCCGGTCGTCGAAAGGGCGCCCACACCCGCGAATTCGGCGAGGAATCCCGGCTGCAGAAAACAGAAGATGCCGTAGAAAAGCGAGAGCAAGCCGAAGATCGCGAGGAAGATACGGGCCGCCATGGGTCCCTCCATCGGTGGGGCGAAGTGCAAGTGGACTCTACCCCTGACGCGCCGCCATGGCAGCTTGCTGGAGCGGTTCCAGACGAGTCGGGAATGAGCGATGCTCGCCGCGGGAGCCAGTGCATTGATGATGTCGCCGAATGCTGCCATCGAAAAGGCTTCCCGAACGCTCGATCGGCTCGGATCTGAGCTCGATCTCGTCGTGGTCGGGAGCGGTGCTGGCTCGATCTGCGCGGCGCTCGTGGCGAAATCCCTCGGTCGCCGCTGCCTCATCCTCGAGAAGCAGGCGAAGGTCGGCGGTTCGACGGCGATCTCGGGGGGTGTGCTCTGGACGCCTTTCAATCGGCTGATGGCTGACGAGGGGATTCCCGACTCCTACGAGCGAGCGCGGCGTTATTTCGACTCGGTCGTGACCTATGCAGGGCCGGGCACCGCGCCCGCCCGCCGTGAGGCGTTCCTCAAGGCCGGCCCGCCGATGGTCGAGTTCCTGCGTGCACGGGGGATGCAGTTCTTCCGACCGGAGGGCTGGTCCGACTACTACGATGATCGACCGGGGGGCGAGCCGCGGAGTCGTTGCCTGATGGCGCCCCTCTACGATGCCCGGGCGCTCGGACCCTGGGCGAAGCGCCTGGCGCGCTCGCCGGTGGGCGCAGGCATGCCGGTCCACAGCCACGAGCTGCCGGAGCTCTATCTGCTGAAGCGGACTTGGAAGGGCAAGGCGATGGCGCTCCGGCTGGCGGGGCGCATGCTGCGGTCGCGGCTCAGCGGGGCCGACCTGGTCTCGAACGGGGCCGCGATCCAGGGCCGGCTGCTCGAGATCGCGCTGCGCGAGGGGATTCCGATCGTGCCCGAGGCGCCGGTTCGGGAGCTCGTGGTCGACGGGGATCGGGTCGTCGGTGTGCGCGTCGGCCTGGCCGAGGGCGAGCGCGTGATCCGCGCGCGGGATGCGGTCCTGCTGAACGCGGGCGGCTTTTCGCGCAGCCAGGCGCTGCGCGAGCGGTTCGGGCCGGCGCCGACGGCGGCGCAGTGGACCGCGGCCAATCCCGGGGACACCGGTGACCTGCTCGAGGCGGCGATGCGATTGGGCGCGGCCGTCGACAACCTGGACGCCTTCTGGTGGGTGCCGACGACGCAACATCTCGACGGCAGCTGGCCCGAGGGCACGACGATGCCCGATGGCACGCTCGCCCCATGGACCCATCATCTCGACTTGAGTCTGCCTTATTCGATCGTCGTCGACCGCCGCGGGGAGCGCTATGTGAACGAGTCGGCCTCCTACATGGAGGTCGGCGAAAGGATGCACGAGCGCAATCGAACCCATCGCTCGGGGATTCCCAGCTTCGTCCTCTTCGATGGGCTCCACCGCAAGCGTTATCCGTGGGGCACCGCGCTTCCCGGCGTGACCCCGAAGGCGTGGCTCGAGAGCGGCTACATGAAGAAGGCAGACTCACTCCGGGAGCTGGCGGCGCAATGTCGCATCGATCCGATCGGCCTCGAGAAGACGGTCGAGCGCTGGAACGAATTCTGTCGCAGCGGCGTCGACGCCGACTTCAAGCGCGGCGGACGCTGCTTCGATCGTGCCCACGGCGACCCGACGGTGCGGCCGAACCCCAATCTGGGGCCGATCTCGACGCCTCCCTATTACGCGGTCGCAATGGTGCCGAGCGACGTCGGGACGGCGGGCGGGCTGGTGACCGACGCCTGGGCGCGCGTCTTGCGCAAGGACGGCCGGCCGATCGAGGGCCTCTACGCGACCGGCAATACGACGGCCTCCGTCATGGGGCGGACCTATCCCGGTGCGGGGGCGAGCATCGCCGCGTCGTTCACCTTCGCCTGGATCGCCGCCTACCACGCATTCGGACAGGCGGCGAAGATCGAGGCGATCCTCGCCGGACCCCATGGAGAATCTGGAGGGCGGTCCACTTGACCCGATCGAAATCACGAGTCCTTCCGTTTCCCCATCCGATCGAGCGCCCCGAGCGGATCCCGGCAGCGCGTTATTTCGATCGGGAGTTCTTCGAGCTCGAATGCGAAAGACTCTGGCCCCGGGTCTGGCAGATGGCCTGCCGGCTCGAGGAGATTCCTGCGGTCGGCGACTTCGTCGAGTATGAGAACCTCGGCAAGAGCGTGATCGTCATCCGGACCGCGCCTGACGTCATCAAGGCCTATCACAATACCTGCCGACACCGCGGCATGCGCCTCGTCCAGGGCCGCGGCAACGCGGCGCAGGGCATCGTGTGTCCCTTCCACGGCTGGTGCTGGAATGTCGACGGCTCGAACCGGTTCGTCTTCGCGCCCAATCTCTTCGAGCGGGATCAGCTCGCCGATGCCGACCTGCGGCTCCGGGAATGCCGGGTCGAGACCTGGGGCGGATGCGCCTTCATCAACTACGACGACGAGGCGCCGCCGCTGCGCGCATCGCTCGAGCCCTTTGCGACCTACCACGACGGCTTTCGCATCGATCAGATGCGGGCCGAGTCGTGGTTCTCGACCGTTCTGCCGGTCAACTGGAAGCTCGCAAGCGAGGCCTTCATGGAGGGCTACCACGCGACCCAGACCCATCCGCAGCTGCTCGCGCGCTCCGTGAAGCGGGGCTACGGCGGCGGGACGGATACCGTCGGCTTCACAGATCCCGACGACGTCGTCGGCAGCTCGATCTATTTCATGAAGGTTCTCTCGGAGGGCATGGGCGGAGGCATGATCCACGAGAAGGACATCGCCGTGGCCGAAGACTTGAAGCACATAAAGCTGCCCGCAGACGCCATGCAGGCAATCGTCGCCTGGAATACGCGGCTCAACGACGAGATCGTCCGGCGAAGTCAGGCGGCTGGGATTGCGATGCCCGATCTCAACCAGCGCGTCGCGACGGGTCACGTCTCGTCGGTCAACTACGCCTTCCCGCACTACTACCTGCTGCCGGTCTACGGGAACGCCGCGGCCTATCGGGTCCGGCCCCTCGCGCCCGAGGAGACCCTCTTCGAGATCTGGACGACGACGCTGATGCCCGAGAACGCGCGCCACGAGCCCCCGCGAACGCCAACGCGCATGGCCTGGGACGATCCGCGCTGGCCCGATGTCGTGCGCCAGGATTTTTCGAATCTGCCGCGCCAGCAGGCGGGGCTGCGGAGCCCGGGCTTCGATTACATGCGGCTTTCGGGCGAGGTGGAGGGCATGATCAGCAACTTTCACCGGGTGATCGACGGCTATCTCGCCGGGCGGTCACACGCCGCACTGCTGCCCAACCTCCAGAAGGTCTCGGGTGGCATCGACGCGCCGATCCGGCCGATCGAGTGGTGAGCGGGCGTTAGCAGGCCGCGAAAAACCCGTCGAACATCGTGCCCTGCGACCCGTCCGGGCCACGTGGGCTTCGGGTGTCGGACGGCACGCGTGGTGGGGCCGGTCGGCGTTGGCGGCCGCCGTGCCGCGCGTGCGTCCTCTATCTCAGCCCACGAGGCCCGGACGGGTCACTCAGGGTGCCTTCGCTGAACCTTTTCCACATTCCGCATCCTTTTTGATGCGAACGCCGAGCTTCGGAGCCGCACCCGGTCGTGTGCTGCGGTCGTGAACGTGACCATCCACCCCGCTCGCGGCTCTCTGCTTGCATAGCAGCCCCCTCGATCGCTATCCATCCCGAATCGGAGGGTTTTTTCGCAGCCTGCTAGGCGGCGAAGCCGAATGCGCGCCGGGCGTTCTCGACCAGGATCTTGGCCCTGGCCCTTTCGCTGAGTCCGGTCCGCTCCTCGATGCGCGCCACGAGATCGCCGGCCAGCGCGTCGGGATGCGGATAGTCGGTCGCGAACACCACGACGTCTTCGCCGCAGAGCGCGACGACGCTCTCGAGCGTGCGTTCCCCCGGATCGCACGAGATGAAGCACTGCCGCGCGAAATACTCCGAGGGTTTCAGTGGCAGCCGCGGCATCGCCCAGCCCCAGCTCTCGGCATGGTCGTCCATCCGCTCGAGCCAGTGCGGGAGCCAGCCGCAGCCGCTCTCGAGGAAGGCGACGCGCAAGCCCGGATGGCGTTCGAGCACGCCGCCCATCACGAGGCCGAGACAGGCGAGCTGCTCTTCGTGGGGATGCGAGGCGACATGGCGCAGCGCGAAATCCTCGAATCGATCGCTGCCCGACTGGGGCACGTCTTGCGTCGTGCCTTCGTGGACGCAGAGCGGGATGCCCTCGGCCTCGAGGAATTCATAGAGCGGTGTCCAGTCGCGGTGGAGCAGCGTGCGGCCTTCGATTGGATTCGGGCGCAGCATGACGCCGCGGAAGCCGTACTCGCGAACCGCGCGCTTCGTCTCTGCCAGCGCGGCGCGCGGATCGCCCTGGGCAGGGACCGCGATGCCGACGAGGCGCTTCGGATCGGCGCTGCAGAACTCGGCCAGCCAATCGTTGTAGGCCCGGCAGAGGGCGATCTGGACGTCCGTGCGCGCGAGGCCGGCGAAGGCCAGGCCGAAGGTCGGAAAGAGGATCGACTTCGCGATCTTCTGCCGGTCCATGTCCGCCAGCCGGATCTTGGGATCGGCACCGCCCAGCGGAATCTCCCAGCTCCCCGAGTCCGGGACGGGGATGTAGGGCATCCACTCGCCGCCCACGATCTGCCGGATCCGCCCGCTCGCATCCAGCGCCGACCGAGGCGCAAAGTCGCGCATCGCGGCGGGCAGGCGTTCGGCGATCGCTTTCGTCGGCTCCTGGACGTGGCCGTCGGCGTCGATGGTCTGGAACGTCTGGATCATGGAGGGGGCCTCCTTGCGGGTCGGTGGCGGGGCGAGTGCTGGCGGATCGACGTCGTGATAGATCGCGATTGACGAACTGTAAAGAGCGGTGGAGTCTAGGAGTATGACGACACGACGAACTCTGCGCATTGCGATCATCGGAGCCGGGCCGGGCGGTCTGTGCATGGCCATCAAGCTCAAGGAAGCGGGCTTCGAGGACGTCGTCCTCTTCGAGAAGTCGGACCGCGTCGGCGGGACCTGGAATCACAACCGTTACCCCGGCTGTGCCTGCGACATCCAGAGCGAGCTCTACTCATTCTCGTTCGACGTCAACTCGGGCTGGACGCGGCCCTACGCGCCGCAGCCCGAGATCCTCGCCTATCTCGACGGCGTCGCCGAACGCCACGCAATCCTGCCGCATTGCCGCTTCGGGCTCGAGGTGACGGGCGCGGCCTGGAGCGATGGGAAGTCGGAGTGGGCGCTGCGGCTGGGCGACGGATCGACCTATACCGCCGACATCGTCGTGAGCGGCCTCGGCATGTTCAACGATCTCGCCTACCCGGCGATCGAGGGCCTGGAGACCTTCGCGGGCGCCTGCTTCCACACGGCGAAATACGACTGGTCCCACAACCTGACCGGCCGGCGCGTCGCGGTGATCGGGAGCGCGGCGAGCGCCATCCAGATGGTGCCCGAGATCGTGAAGACGGCGGGCCAGGTCGACTACTACCAGCGCACCGCCAACTGGGTCCTGCCCAAGGAAGACGTGCCCTATTCGGAGGAGGTCCTGCGCCAGCGGGCCGCCGATCCGAGCCTCGTGGTGGCGCGTCGGAACGAAATTTACGACTCGATCGACAGCGGCACGGGGTTCCTGAACGAGACGAGACGGCTCGAGCTCGAGGCGATCGGCCGCGTCGTGATCGAAGTCGTGCGCGCTCCCGAGACGCGGGAGAAGCTGCTGCCGAATCATCCCTGGGGCTGCAAGCGACCGCTCTTCTCGAACGACTACTACGCTTCCTTCAACCGGTCGAACCTCGCGCTCATCACGGATCCGATCGAGCGGATCACGAAATCGGGCGTCGTGGCGGGCGGCGTGCTCCGCCCGGTCGACACGCTGATCCTCGCGACGGGCTTCGCCGCGAACCGCTATCTCTCGGCGATCGACGTGACGGGGCGGGGCGGGCTCTCGATCCACGACGCCTGGAAGGACGGCGCCGAAGCCTATCTCGGGGTCACGACCGCCGGCTTCCCGAACCTCTTCCAGCTCTACGGCCCGAACACGAACAACGGCTCGATCATCACCATGATCGAGTTCCAGGTCGACCATGTGGTTGCGCTCGTGAAGCGGATCAAGGAGGAGGGCCTCGCATGGCTCGACGTCCGGCCGGAGGCGATGGCCCTGTACAACGAGGAGATCCAGAAGGCGATCGGGGAAGTCAGTGTCTGGCAGGCCAACTGTAATCATTACTATGCGAGCGCCTCCGGTCGCATCGTGACCCAGTACCCGCATTCGATGACGACCTTCAAGCAGGCCGCGGCGGCGGTGAGCCCAGACGTCTTCGAGACAAGCCCGCTCGCCTGAGAACGTCGGCTCGCATCCGGCGTACGGGTCGTCTAGCGTCGAGGTCAGCACACGAGAGGAGACCGACATGAAGGCCGCACGACTCGAAGAGGGCAAGCTCCTGATCCGCGACTACCCGATGCCGACTCCGGGTTTCGAGGAGGCGCTCGTCAAGATCAGCGCCGCGGGTGTCTGTCACTCGGATCTCCATATGGCGCGCGGGGACTGGTTCGGTCCCATGTCGGGCGGTGTCGGCCACGAGGCGATCGGGATCGTGACGGCGCTCGGGCCCGGCGCCGAGCGCTATGCGGCGGTCGGCGATCGCGTGATCCTTGGGCTCGGCGGGACGGGCGGCGGCTACTGGTGCGGTGCCTGCGAGTACTGCCTCGGCGGCAATCCCCGCCACTGCAAGGATTCGAAGGGCATCATCGGCACCTTCAGCGAGTACTTCCCGGTCTACGCTCGCTCGCTCGTGAAGATCCCCGAGAGCATCGGCGACCACGAGGCGCCGCTCGCCTGCGGTGGGCTCACCGCCTACGGCGCGGTCAAGAAGCTCGCGAAGCACCACGTTCTCCCCGGCCGCCCGATCGCCGTGATCGGTGCCGCCGGCGGCCTCGGGCATTATGCGGTCCAGATCGCGACGGCCTTCGGATACAAGGTCGTCGGCGTCGACATCGGGCCCGAGCGGCTCGCCTTCGTCGAATCTCTTGGTGCGCATCGCGCCGTCGGAGCCGATCAAGCGGTCGAGGTCGTGCAGAACGAGTACGGCGGCGTGGATGCCGTTCTCGTCTTCTCGGCGCGCATGGCGGGCTTCAAGCTGGGCTTCAATCTGCTGAAGCGGGCGGGGCTCTTCGTGGCGGTCGGGCTGCCTGCGACCGCAGAGGGAAACATCGAGCTCAATCCCTTCGAGTTCTTCATGAAGGACCCGACGGTCATCTATTCGGCCGTGGGCACCGTGCAGGACATGCGCGAGCTCGTCGACCTGGCGGCGGCCGGGCGCGTCAAGAGCCACGTGTCGCGACGCGGACCGCTCACGGATCTCCCGACCATCTTCGACGAGCTCGAGGCGGCGAAGTATCTCGGGCGTGCCGTGATCGACGACCTCGGACGCTGAGGTCGATTGCGCGGGAGACGAGTGGACATGGACGATATCGGCGTCGAAGTCAAGAACGGAATGTATCGCCGCGCGGGCTACACGCCGGTCGACTTCGACCGCTGCCATACGGACGAGCTCCCGAAGAAGCTCCGCGAGGGCGCGTCCGACAAGGTCCACTGGGACGTCGCTGGCGCCCGCCCGATCGCGATCGTGCTCCCCGGCGAGCGTGCCTACAGCTTCATCAGCCGCGCGGATCGGGTCGAGGTCTTGCCGGGAATCGCCGCCGACGCCGAAACCGTCGTCGAGATGAGCGAGGAGTCCTGGATCGACTTACGTTACGAGATGCGGACCTGGATCGGTCTGCTCTACTCGAATGCCCTGCGCTTTCGGCGCGGCAGCTTCGAGACGGGGGATCGCTGGGCGCCGGCGATCCGTTGCCTCTACTCGGACCGCCCGCTCTACGACTGGCGCAATCTCGATTTCCGCGATCTCGCCGGCCGGCCCCTCGATCTTCACCGGCGCTTCGCCTGGGACGAGGATCGCGAGGAGATGTCGAACTTCCTGCGCCAGACGGGCTACCTCGTCGTCAAGCGGGCCTTCGATCCGGCGCGGATCGCGCGCCTCGCGAGCGAGCTCGACCGCGTGCGCGACGCGGCGGTCGAGGGGGAGCTGACCTCGTGGTGGGCCGACGACGGGCGAGGCGGGCGGTTTCCGTATCGCCTGACCTATCTCTCCGAACAATCCCCCGACTTCGCCGCCCTCTACGACGATCCGCGCGTGATCGAGCTGCGCGAGCTCTCGCGGGAGAAGATCGTGCCGATGGGGGATCGGATCGAGGGCATCCTCGCCGTGCTGAAGGAGTTCACGCCGGGGGCCGAGGTCTCGGCCTTCGCGAATCTCCCGTTCCACAACGACTGCGGCTTCGGCGGCTGCCACATCACGTGTCCCTGCGTGTTGGTCGGGGTCTGGCTCGATGCGTCGAACCCGGGGAGCTCGCAGCTTCACATGATGGCCGGGAGCTGGGGCAAGGCATTCCACCCGTTCCCGGACGAGGCGATGCGCAAGAAGCTCCCGATCATTCCGATCGTGACCGAGCCTGGAGATGCAACGGTGCATTTTGGATGTGGCT
This sequence comes from Deltaproteobacteria bacterium, assembly GCA_031400655.1. Classification (GTDB taxonomy): domain Bacteria; phylum Myxococcota_A; class UBA9160; order UBA9160; family UBA4427; genus UBA4427. The sequence goes on from JANNQH010000740.1 coordinate 9,881, forward strand.
TGCACGCCGGGCCGGGGCCGACGGGCTCTGCGCGGCGCAGGACGATCTACATCCAGCACTACAGCCCGCGCACGCCGGAGCTGATCGGGTGGCACGCCGGCTACAACCAGATGATGCCGGGCTACGGCGAGGGGAACATCCCGAACTTCGAGGAAGTCCAGGAGATCGTGGCCCAGGCCTGAACGGCGAGCGATTCGCATCGTTCGTCCGTTCGGATCGAGCCTGACCGTGTCAGCCGTGCGGGCGGGTCATGCTCTCCTTCGACGCAGCCAGCCGAGCAGGGCGATTCCGGCACTCAAGAGCAGGCCCTTCGACGGCTCCGGCAGGTAGTAGGCCTCGAAGGTCCCGTCCCGCTCGCCCGACACGACGTCGAGGTCGCCGTCGGCGTCGAGATCGATCAGGGCGGGAGTCGAGTTAAGGCCGACGCTCTCGCCATCGAAGGGGTTGTCGAGTCCCGTCCGCGACACGTACACGGGGGCGACCGCCGTGCCCGTGTTCTCGAAGTAGTGGAAGCCGCCGGTCGTCTCGTCGCCCGAGACGAGGTCGAGATCGCCGTCGAGATCGACGTCGCCGAGGGCGGGGTTGGAGATCAAGCCGACGCCGGCGACCAGGCCGTCGAAGGGACTGGCAGGTCCGCTGATCTCGTCGAAGGCAGGCACATTCGCGGTGCCGAAATTGCGGACAAAACGGAAGGTGCCCGCGCTGCCACCGAGGGCCATGTCGAGGTCGCCATCCGCATCGACGTCGCCCAGGGCGGGCGCGGTCCGGCTGCCGGTCTGGTAGCCGAGCGGATTCGCAGCGCCGACCCGCTCGACGAAGGCCGGGTCGGTCGGTGTTCCGGTATTCTCGAAATACTTCAGGAACTCGCCGTTGTAGGCCTGTCCGCAGAGCAGGTCGAAATCCCCATCCGAGTCGAGGTCGGCGAGGGTGAGGATCGGAGTCCAAGCCGAGACGAGGCCCGTGAACGGGTTCGCTACGCCGGTGCGCTCGACGGCGCTGGGGACGAGCGCTGTCCCGGTGTTCTCGTAGTAGCGGATCAGGCCGGTCGCGAAAGATTCGCTCGCGACGAAATCGGGGTCGCCGTCGCCGTCGAGGTCGGCCGCGGCGATCGTCGAGAAGCTACCTGCGTCCTGGGTGGTGAATGGGCTTGCGACCGGGCCGAAGAAGCGGGGGGAGGGACGCACGATGCTGCTCTCGAGGAAGAGCCCCTTGAAAGTGCTGGGGAGCAGGGAGGTCAACCGCGCTGAGAAACCATCGGCGTCCCCGTCGCCGTCCAGGTCAGCCAGCAAGAACGGAAGCACCGACGTGCCAGGATTCTCCGTCGTCAGGAAGCGACTCAGCGGATTCCTCTTCGAGGTGATCGGTCGAGCGACGAAATGAGCCCCGCTGGACGATCCGAGGTTCTCCCAGTAGAGGGTGAGCTGAACATCGTTGGTGGCATTGGGAACGTCGAGAGCATCGGTGTCCCCGTCGCCATCGTAGTCCGCCAGCTGGACCCGGTGATTGAACCCAACCGGCGGCAGGAGATTGGCAGCGCCAGTCCTCTCGACGAAGATCGGAATCGTCGCGCTGCCGGTGTTCTCGAAATAGGATTGGAGGAGGGCACCCAAGGCTGGATTGGCGACGGCTGCGTCCTGGTCCCCATCCCCATCGAGGTCGCCAAAGCTCGCGAGCGGCGGATTGAATCCTGGTAGTGTGGGAAACAGGGTCTGAATGGGGCCGAAGCTCGGCACAGTCGGAGTGCCGAGGTTGACGAACAGGTTGCCGCCGCTGACCAGATCGAAATCGGAGTCGTCATCGATATCGATCGGAGTCGCGGGAGATCCGCACCCCGTTAGCCCGGGTAGAGTCGCTCCGGCGAACTGGGGATTCGTCGGGGTTCCGGTGTTGTTCGCGAACGTACAGTTCGTCCCGAAGAGTCCGAGATCCCCGTCACCATCGAAGTCTGCGCCGGGCGTCGCAATGTTGAACGGGAGGCCCAGCGGATCGGGATCGATCTCTTCGCTCACGACGAGCATTCCTGTCTGGTTCTCGAACGCCCTGAAGCCGCCGTCGCGTTCACCGGAGACCAGATCGAGGTCACCGTCTGCGTCGACGTCGATCAGGGCCGGGGTCAAGTTGAGCCCGGCCGACTCGCCCGCGAACGGATTGGATCGGGCCGCCATCGGCTCGAATCGCGGTGTGGCGGACGACCCCGTGTTCCGGAAGGTGTGGAAGCCGCCGCTCGGTTCGTCGCCGGAAACCAGGTCGAGATCGCCGTCGAGGTCGATGTCGCCGAGCGCGGGATACGACAGGAAGCCGACTCCGGCGATCAGACCGTCGAAGGGATTCGCGGGACCTGTGACCTCGCTGAACGCGGGGACGCGGGCGCTGCCCGTATTGCGGAAGAAGCGGAAATTGCCCGCCGGTCCGCCGACGGCGAGGTCGAGGTCGCCGTCCCGATCGAGGTCGCCGAGCGCCGGCGCCAGGCGATCTCCGCTGACGACCGCGGTCGGGTTGGCGGCTCCCGTGCGTTCGACGAAGGCCGGCGCGGTCGCGGTACCCGTGTTCTCGAAGTACTTGAGCGTGCCGCCGTAGGTGTCGCCGCAGAGCAGGTCGAGGTCGCCGTCGGCATCGAGGTCGCCGACGGCGAGCAGCGGCGTCCAGCTGGAGACGAGCCCCGTGAAGGGGTTCGCGGTGCCGGAGCGTTCGGTCAGGGCCGGCGCGGTCGCGCTGCCGGTGTTCTCGTAGTAGCGGATCTGACCGGTCGCGAAGGACTCGCTCGCGACGAAGTCGGGGTCGCCGTCGCCGTCCAGATCGCCGGCGGCGAGGGTGGAGAAGGTGCCCGCGTCCAGACCTGCGAAGGGATTGGTGGCGAAGAGGTCGAAGACGGGGGCGCCCGCAGCCTGCGCAGCCTGGGAGCCCAATCCGAGCAGGGCGATCGCCAGGGCCGCGTTGGCGGCGACGCGCTTCATCACCCAGGCGAGGTAGGCGCGGTTGCGCGCGTGCCTTCGGATGAATTCGCGGGCGGCGCGGTGGATCCGTTTGCGCGTCGAGATCCGGTAGGAGCGGGCGGCGGATACCAGCGCGCGCTCGCATTGGCGCGCGAGCACGGCGGTCGGCTTGGATTCGGGCTTCGAGTCAACGCTGGTCCTGTGAATCTTCATGTGCCCCAGTTCCTCCCGGTTGACGTTCAGACCGTCCCTCACCGCTCTTTTGGATCACACGCTCGCGATTTTCCTGACTGCGACAGGCCCATGCCCTGCACCCGGTGGGTTAGGCTTACCTTACATCTTCTACCTCGAAGCGAATCGGGAGGCAAGAAAATAGGTAAAGGACGCTTCGTGGCGCTGGCCCGGCGTCTGACTCGGCCGGATGGGTCGGGTCAGGGAACGGGACGTCAGCCCGTGGGGTGCTCGCTCTCGAGCGGACGATCGTCTCCCCAGAAGGTCTGCTCTGGCAAGCTGAGCGCGCGACGGTGGTTCTCGTCGGCGATGCCCAGCATCCCAGGCCGCCTCCGGCCGGGCAGGACCTGCACGTCGTAGATCTCCTCGCAGGTCCGCAAGAACTGGAGCTCCGCCACGAGGCCGCCCGTCTTGCGATGGACGATCGTGAGTCCGCAGAAGGGCTCCGCTTCGCGGGCCACCCCGAGGTCGCCGAACGTATGGTTCTTCCGGATCATCGAACTCGCGATGATCAGATAGTCGCCGACCGGCGCGAGGCCCCGGACGAACCCCTTGAGCTTGCGCACGACGTCGTAGGACCCGCGCGCGGGATCGACCGTGATGAGCTCGCTCGTCGACGAGAGGAGGGCGTAGAGCGTTCCGTCGACCAGGCGCGGCGAATGGGGCATCGCGAGGCCACCGAGCACGATTTCGCCGCTCTTCAGGTCGATCAGGACGCCGCCCTTCTCCTTTCCGGCACGCCAGCCCTCGCGGGTGTCGCTGCGGCCGAGCGCTGTGACATAACGGGGCTCGCCGTTCTCGCAGGCGAGGCCGTTGAGATGGCAGCGATCCTCCGGCGCGAGAGCTGTCACGAAGCGCGGCTTCCAGATCGGGCGGAAGCTGAAGCGCGGATCGAGCGTGAAGAGACAGGAGAAAAGCGTGTTTACGCCGATCAGTCCCTTCGTCGTGAAGACGAGGTCGTGGACGTCGAGGGCACCGCAGTAGTGGACCGAGCGCGGCAGGTAGAGTGAGTCGTAGACGCCGGGTTGCCGGGGGTAGCTCGGGGCCATTCGACGCTCGTCCGAAAGCAGCACGATCTCGTGGCGCGTGGCGATCGCCATCTGGTCGCCGGCCACGGCGATCCCCATCGGGACTTCGAAGCTCCGGGGAAGGAGGGCGATTCGTTCCCCGTCGGAGGCGAGCAGGATCAGCTTTCCCGCTTGATAGGTGCTGACGACGAGGGAGCAATCGAGCTCGGCGAGAAGCTCCGGGACGGGAGGGGAGTAGGTGCAGCTGAAGGGTTCGCTGGGGCGGTTGGCCGGCATGCAGGCGTCCTATCAAGGAGGTGAGAAACGACTGTCGAGCCTACCCGCGCGAGGTCGAGGACCACAGGAACGGACGCTCAGATCCTCATCAGCTCCGCGATCGAGCCCCCGAAGAACTTCTCCCGAATCGCCTGGGCGACGCCGTCCATCTGCCCCTCGAAGATCTGCTGCGACTCCCCGCGCCCCTCCTGGTGCGGAAAGTCGCTCGAATAGACGAGCATCTCCGGCGGGACCAGATCGAGTGTCGGTCGCAATCGATCCCCCGACGCGAGCACCGCCACGCGCACCTGCTGCCGCATGTACTCCGACGGCTTCAACGGATACTTCCAGTCCCCAGGCCCCATCCCGAACTGCTGCCCGTAGGCGCCGACCGTCGTCGCGTCGATCAGCTCGAGGAAATGCGGCAGCCAGCTGATCCCGAGCTCCTGCACCATCACGACGAGGCGCGGGTGGCGCGCGAAGACGCCCTCTATCAGCAGGGAAGCGAGCGCGATCTGGGGCACGATGGGGGTGTTGATGAGATGGAGCAGCGCGAAATGGCCCGGGTCGCCGCCGTTGAAATACCAGCCGCGCTTCAGCTCGGCGCGGCCGGCGGCGATGTGGAAGATGACGGCCATGCCGAGATCTGCAGCAGTGGACCAGATGCGCTCGTGGTCGGGGTGGGTCAGGGATTTCGTGGGCGAGACCGGCTCGGCGCGGACCTGGACGGCGCGGCTTCCGGCCCGGCGCATGCGCGTCATCTCGGCGACCGCCCAGTCGACGTCGTTGAGATCGAGGAGTGTGATCGGGATCAGCCGGTCGGTCCTGCCCGCGAGGGTCTCGGAGGTCCAGCGGTTGTAGGCCGAGAGCGCGCGCTTCGCGAGGTCGGGGCGGCCGATCTTCATCGCGGCGGCATAGGGACCGATTCCGAAGGTCGAGTTCAGGAATTGGATCTCGATTCCGTGTTCGTCACAGAAGGCGATCCGCTCGTCGGCATCGTAGCTTCCGGGCGGACCGGCGAGCCTGGCCTCGCGGACCTCGGCGTTGTCGGCGAGCAGGGCATTGAGAGCGCGGCGGCCCGATGGCGCCAGCAGGTCGATCAGGTTCTCAGGACGCTGGCTTCGCGGCACGACGTCGAGCAGATCGCCGACGACTCCCTGGACGATGCGCTCGATCGGGTCACCCGGTGGAATCTCGGCCGCGAGCTTCGGATCGATCGTGGCGAGCCAGTCCGGCGGCTCGAGGAAATGACTGTCGACATCGATCAGGCGCATGGCGATCCCTCCCGATGGGGGCGATTCCGAGGGCTCTGACTCTCCCGTTGCCTCTTCCCGTGCTCCAGCGACGCTAGCCCCGCCACGCTCCCCGGGCGACCTGCGGCACGAAGGCCGTGAGATCGCAGGGCATCGCGATCGTCCGCCCTTCCTCCGCCGAGCGGTAGCAGGCCATCAAGACCTCGGTGACGGCGACGCCATCGCGCCAATTCTCCTCCGGCATCCGCCCGTCGAGGAACGCCTGCACCATGTGGCGGTTCTCGTTCACATAGCCGTAGAGCGCGGCCTCGTCCGACACGACGGGCATGAGCCCCTGCTCGGCGTTCTGCTTCTCGACGAGATCCTCGCCCTCGGTGCCGGTGACGCGGCGGCTGAGGAAGATCGAGAGGTCTGTCTTCAGGCTGTCGGCCTCGAGCGAATACTCGGGCCCGAGCAGCTCGGCGCGCAGTCGCAGGGCTGGGCCGACGAAGCTCCACGACGTCGTCGCCTCGACGATCAGCGGCTCACCGCCCGGTGCCCGCAGCTTCACCGTCGCCCGCGCGAAATCCTCGACCGGTGTCCGCCGGAAATCGAGGGCCCCGGCCGAGCGCTCGCGCAGGATCTCGACGTACTCGGGCCGCGTCCACTTGAGCGACGCGATCTGGGCGTTCACCTCCTCGACCCGCAGCGATTCGCGCGACTCGCCCGGCCCGGTCAGGAGAAAGCGCGCGACCTCATAGCTGTGGCATAACATGTCTGATAGCACGCCGCCGCCCTGGCGGACGCCGTCCCAGAACCAGGGCATGTGGGGGCCGCTGTGCTCCTCGGCGGCGCGCGCGAGGTAGGGGCGGCCGGCGATCGGGACGGCGCGGCGCCAGATGATTTCCTTGCCGCGCACGATGGCGGGCTCGAAGACCTGATTCTCGAGGTAACCGTGGAGCAGCGGTGCCGACTCGACCAGCGCGAGCACCTGCTTCGCTTCGGCGAGATTGCGGGCGATGGGCTTTTCGCAGGCGAGGCCGATGAGCTTGGCGCGGCCGCGGCGGACGCAGTCGACGATCTCCTCGACGATCTCGACGCGGAGGTCGTTCGGGGTCGCGATCCAGAGGGCGTCGACGGCTGGATCGGCGGCGAGCTCGGCGATCGAGGCGTGGACTCGTGGATCGCCGACCCGCAGCTCCCGCGCGAGGCCGGCCAGGGACTCGGCGTGGGCCCGGGTGGGGCTCGTGACACCGGCGACGAAGCAGTCGCGCACGCCGACGAGACTCTGGACATGGAACCGGTTCATGAAGCCAGCCCCCACGAAGCCGATGCCGAGGGGCCGGTTGAGTCGTTCCGCCAAGCTCGTCTCCTCCCGGTTCGAGATCGTTCGCGGATTCTGGCTCCCCGGTCTCTCGATCGCTAGCGCCGCGGCGCGAAGCGATCGAAACTGCGGGGCTATCGGGCGAGCGAAGACGAGAGAAGGAGAAGGCCGTGCGCATCGGAATCTTCGTGTCGGAGACCTGGGGACCGGGCTCGCCCATCGGCGAGGTGCGCGAGCGGGCGCAGCGGGCGGAGGCGCTCGGGTTTGCGAGTGGTTGGGTGCCCTATCTGCC
>JANNQH010000741.1:0-1793 GCA_031400655.1 Deltaproteobacteria bacterium
GCCGCAGCGACCGCCTGCTTCGCCCGCGTCAGACCCGCGAGGCGCTCGCGCACCCGGGGATCGACCGATCGCCGCCGCCGATCGAGAAGCCCGAACCCGAGCAGCGCAAGACCGATCCCGTAGAGCGACACCGTCGCGATCCCCGCCCCACGGCTTACCCGTGCGGCGCGCAGCAGAACGACGGGATCCCGCTCGACCGCGAGATTCGCCGCGCTCTCGGCAAGCGAGCTCATTCGCGCACCCGCCTCGCTCGTGGCGCCGGAGGGCGCCGTCGCATTGCCCGGCCTGTTGCTCGGCGTGTTGGCCTGAGTGTCGTCCGCCACCGCGCCCTCGGCTCCCGTCGCACCGGCCGCCGTGCCCGCCGCACCCGAATCGAGAGCATCCCCCGAGCCGCTCTCCACGGCGTCCGCCCCGACGATCCGGGCGGCGCCCACCGACAACGCAATCGGTTGCGAATGAACCGTCTCGAAGCGCCGCGTGTCCGCATCGAACCAGGAGTAGGCGAGCGCTGGAATCTCGCGCACGCTCGCGTCGAGCACCCGGAGCGTCAGCTTGAAATGTTTTCCGTCCTCGTCGAGCAGGCCGGCCGGTGCTTCTTCGGGCAGGCGGAAGCGCGCGGGATCGAAGAGTCCTTCGGCAGCGAGCGGCGGGAGACCCGCCGACGAGAGATCGCCGTGGCCGCGCAGATGGAATGCGAGCTCGATCGGCTCGCCGAGCTGGACGACGCTGCGGTCGGCGCTGACCTCGAGGCTGAAACCCGACCCGATGGCGCCGGCGAAGCTGGCCGGCCGTCCCGCAGCGGGCAGCTCGGCGACTTCGAGCTTCACGGCCCGCCCCGTGGACACCGAGCGCTGTGAAGCGACCGCTTGTCGCTGACCGAAGAAATCGCGGCGATAATTCGTGGCGCGCTCGATCGAGACGCTGGGCGCCTCGGCGCGGATCTCGCCGGGCCTCTGCGCGATCAGTGTCCGCTCGACACGCACTACGAGATTCGTGCGGCCGCCGATCGTCCGCTCCTCGGAGCTCGCGGGAAACCGCAGCACGCCGGCGGCGGTCGTCACCTCGAGCTGACTGTCCGAGCGCGACGGGTTCGAATCGACGAATCGGAGTCCCGGCACGTCGAAGAGCGGGATCTCGATGCGATACTGGAGAAGCTCGCGCTGGATCTCACTGTCGAGCCGGAACTCGATCGCGACGGGCACCCTCTGGCCGACGAAGATCGGCCCCTCCGGCAACACGACCGAGATCCCGAATTCGTCGCTCCTCTTCACCGCCGCGATCTCGAGCGTGAAGGGCTCCGTCTGCCGCAGGGTCGTCCCCTGACGGACGCGAAACGCCGGCACACGCAGCGCGCCGATGCGCATGCTCGACAGCTCGTACCGGTAGATGAAGCTGACCTCGTGAACGCGGCTGAACTGGCCGTTGACGATCGAGATCGAGGTCGAAGTGCTCGGCGAGACGCCGAGGTAGCGAAGGGAGAGACCCGCCTGCGGATCGAACTCGACCGCGGGTGCCGGCTCCTCCTCGAATTGCGTCGCCACGACTTGAAGCTCGATCGGCTCGCCCTGGTAGTGGGGACCAGGGGCGACGTCGACGCGAACTTCCTGCGCACCGCCCGGCGCCGCGGCGAACGACGCAAGGACTGCGAGCGCCGCCGCGAGGACGAGCGTGCGGACGAGATTCGCCACGGACCTTCCCCGCCTCACCAATCCTTCTCCACCGGCGCCGACCGCCGCTGCTCGCGCGCTTTCCTCTCGTTCGACTGCCGGCGCTCCGCCTCACGATCCCGCACG
>JANNQH010000742.1:0-2657 GCA_031400655.1 Deltaproteobacteria bacterium
GTCCGAACCGGGGCGAATCCCGTTGCGGAGATGGACGCTGAAAGGGATGCCGCAGCCGATGCGGCGGATGCTCAGGCTGCCTTCTCGAGGGGCGTCGTCGAATTCGATCCGCGTGGCCTGCACTGGTGGAAGACGCTCGGCGTCGAGCTGATCTGCACGATCCCCGTGCTGATCGGCGGCCGGCTCTACGGTGTGTTCGAGTTCTTCGATGCGCCGGGACGAGCGGTTCCCCAGGCGACCGGTGACCTGCTCGAGCACGTCGGTGGGATCGTCGGTCAGGCCGTCGAAAAGCGGCTCGCGGAAGAGCGGGTCCGGCGCTTCGCCTACCGCGACGATCTGACGGGACTCCCCAACCGGCAGCATTTCCACCAGCTGCTGCGTTCGGCGGTCTCCCTGGCCGCCCGTGGCGAGCGTCGGATGGCGCTTCTCTTCCTCGACCTCGATGGCTTCAAGAAGGTCAACGACACACTCGGCCACGAAGTCGGTGACAAGCTGCTCGCCGAGGTGGCGTGCCGCTTTTCGAAGGTCGTGCGCGTGAGCGATCACCTCGGCCGCCAGAGCGAAGTCACGGCCGAGTCGTCCTCTTCGATCTCGCGGCTCGGCGGCGACGAGTTCACGGTGCTGTTGACCGAGATCCACCAGCCGATCGACGCGGCGCTCGTGGCAGATCGGCTGCTCGCCACCCTCGAAGACCCGATCACCCTCGGCGGTCAGGACGTCTTCATGGGCACCTCGATCGGCATCGCCGTGTTTCCCGAGGACGGTGAAGACGCCGAGACGCTGATCCGAAATGCCGACGCCGCGATGTACTTCGCGAAGGGCCGCGGCCGCCACAGCTACTCGTTCTACTCCGCCGAGATGAATCAGAGCCAATCTCAGCGGCTCGAGATCGAGTCGAAGCTGCGCGCGGCGATCGAGCGCGAGCAGTTCCAGATCCACTATCAACCCATCCTCTCCGCGGCGACCGGCCGCGTCGTCGCTGCCGAGGCGTTGGTGCGTTGGCGGGATGCGGAGTGGGGAGCCGTGCCCCCGGACAAGTTCATTCCCGTCGCCGAGGAGACGGGCTTGATCGTGGAGCTCGGGCAATTCGTCTTTCGGAGCGTCTGCGAGCAGGCGCGCCGCTGGCGCGACGAGGGGCAGTCGGTGATCCGCATCGGCGTGAACGTGTCCGGCAAGCAGATCCGCGAGCCGGGGATGGTCGAGATGGTGCGCGAGGCGCTGCAGGCCACCGGCGTGTCGCCGACGCAGATCGAGCTCGAGCTGACCGAGTCGACCATCATGCAGGATGATGCGCTCACGACCCAGACGTTGCGCGCTTTGAAGGAGATGGGTGTCGGGCTCGCCCTCGACGATTTCGGCACCGGCTACTCGTCGCTTTCCTATCTGCGGCGCTTCACGATCGACCGCGTGAAGATCGACCGCAGCTTCGTCGCCGAGCTCCCCGGGAACGCGAGCGACGCGGCGCTCACCTCGGCGATCATCGCGATGGCCCATGGGCTGCGGCTCGAGGTCGTGGCGGAGGGTGTCGAGACCGAGGCCCAGGCCCGGTTCCTCGAGCTGCGGGGCTGCGACGAGCTCCAGGGCTATCTGTTCGGGCGCCCGTGCCCGGCGGAGGAGTTCGTCGACTTCCTGCGCGCGCGGCCTGCGAAGTCCGAAGCGGACCAGCGCGAAGCCGAAAAATCCGAGGCGCCGACGGGCTGAAACGGGGTGGGCTCGTCGTTATGATGCGGCGCCGGTGCATTCCTCCGGCCCCGCGGAGCCCCCTTGGACCAGATCGAGATCAGCCGTCCGGACGATTGGCACGTCCACCTTCGCGACGGCGCGATGCTCGCCCGCGTGCTGCCTTACACCGCCCGCCGCTTCCGCCGCGCGATCGTGATGCCGAATCTCGATCCGCCGGTCCTGACCACGCAGGACGCGGAGGCCTACGCGTGGCGCATCCGGCAATGTCTGCCCGCCGATTCGGATTTCGAGCCGCTGATGACGCTCTATCTGGCGGAGTCGACGACGCCTGCCGAGATCGAGCGGGCGAGCCGTTCCCGGGATGTCGCCGCAGTGAAGCTGTATCCGAAGGGAGCGACGACGAACTCGGCCCGGGGCATCGCGGCCCTTGATTCGCTCGGCCCCGTGCTCGACGCCCTCGAGCGATTCGACCTCCCGCTGCTCGTCCACGGCGAGTCGACCTCGCCCGACTGCGACGTCTTCGATCGCGAGCGCGAATTCCTGGATCGCTCGCTGATCCCCCTCGTCGAACGCCACCCCGGGCTGCGCGTCGTCTTCGAGCACATCACGACGGCCGCAGCCGCAGCCTTCGTCGAGCAAGCGCCCGACCGCATCGCCGCCACGATCACGCCGCAGCATCTGCTGCTGAATCGAAACGCGCTCTTCCAGGGCGGCCTGCGTCCGCACCACTATTGCCTGCCCGTCCTGAAGCGCGAGGAGGATCGCAAGGCCCTCGTTCGCGTCGCGACGTCGGGCCATCCACGCTTCTTCCTCGGCACCGACAGCGCTCCGCACACGCGCGTCAGCAAGGAGTCGAGCTGTGGCTGTGCCGGCGTCTTCAATGCTCCGGTCGCGATCGAGGCGTACGCCGAGGCCTTCGCGCGGGCGGGTGCACTGGATCGACTCGAGGGCTTCGCGAGTCATTTCGGGGCGGA
>JANNQH010000743.1:0-9810 GCA_031400655.1 Deltaproteobacteria bacterium
GAGCGCGTCGGAAGTCCTCCCGCGCATCCCGGATCGCGTTCTCCTTCAGCTCCTGGAGCGCATCGGCGCGCACGTCGGCCTCGTTGCGCTCCTCTACTTCATCGAAGTACTGATCGGTCGGAGACCTCGCCGCATCACAGCCCGACCGCTCGTCGGTGGTCGGGTGGCTCGCGAGATAGCGGGCGAGTCCCGATTCATCGTCTCCGCCGGCCTCGCCCTGCATCCGGCACAGGATCGCGTCGAAGCGCTCGGGTCCGATCCCGTTCTGCACGAGCCATTCCCGGGCGAAGGCGTCGGCCTCGCGCTCGAAATCGCGCGAGTGTTTGGCGTCGATCAGCGCGGGCACGGCGCTGAACAGCGCCGACGCCGAGCTCACGTCGCCGAGCAGGGCGAACGCGACCGCCGAGACGCCCGTGCTCTGGAGCAGTCGGCGCAGCGCGTGGCGCCCGCGGACGTGGCCGAGCTCGTGGGCGAGTACGGCCACGAGCTCATCGTCGTGCTCGGCGAGCAGCACGAGCTCGTCGGTCATGACGACGATCCCCGACGGCAGCGCCAGGGCATTCGGACCGAGCGCCGGGGCGGAACGGTGCTCGAGGCGATAGTCATGATCGCCCTCGAGCGGGCCGGCCATCGCGTCGAAGCGCATCCGGAGCTCCTGCTGGCGGGTCACCGGGAGCTCGGAGGGTTCGAGAACGATCTCGTCGAGCAGATCGAGCGACTGTGCGCCGAGGACGCGGTCGACGGAAGGCGGCAACGTGCGGGCGGCGAGCTCCGCGAGGGCGGGCACACCGAAGCGGATGAAGAGCACGCTCCCGAGCGCGACCGCGACGAGCGATGCGATCGCGACCGGCCAGCGTTTCTCGAGCCAGTGGATGAGGCTCGGCGAATGGCCCAGCGCCGCCAGCGCGCGGTCGACAGCTTCGTTGTCCGTCGTCTCGAAGGCGCCGATTCCCGGCAGCACGAGTCGGCGCGGGATATTGCCGAGACGGTCGGAGATCTCGATCAAGGCGACCGGCAGCTCCCATTCACGTGGGCGACCGTCGGCGTCGAGCTCGTCGACCAGCGTGAGGCGCACGGTCTTCGAGGCGGTGAGCTCGACGTTTGCGCGATGACCGCGCGATCGTTCGCCGTCGTAGAAAAGTCCCGCGATCGATTCTGCGCCCACTACAGCCCGAAATCGAGGTCGAAGAAGTCGCCGACCTCCTCGCCGATCGCGTCGATGCCCTCGCCGGCGGCAGCAACGAACTGATCGAGGTCGCCCCGTGCCACGACGCGAAGGTTCTCGAGCTGGTACTGCATCTGGCGCACCTTCGCCCACGGCGAGTAGAGCCCGAGCGTCAGCACGATCAGCACGAAGTTCGAGAGGTAGAGGACGAACAGCGGCCAGGTCTGGAGCGATGACTCCACACGATGGGGGCCCAGCTCGAGTCCGCTGAACGACGCATTGAGATAGGACTTCTGGTAGTAGGCCGCGACCAGGGCGCCAATGCCAACGATCGCAATGAAGAACGCGACGCCAGCCGTCGTCGTCAGCGCTCCCAGCGACGGCTCGCCCTCGGAATCCGCCCTCGCGGCGAGGGCCGCGAAGACGCCGATCGCGGCGGCGGCGAGGCCGAAGCCGAGTCCCATCGTGATGTAGTAGAACCTGTAGAACACGCGGCGGGTCGTCGTGAAGCGGGCCTGCTCGGTTCCGTAGTGCGATTTCGAGAGCAGGTAGTTGACCCGTTCCCAGATCGATCGGGGAAACAGGACGCCGAGCGTGAGCGCGCTCAGCAGCGGCCACCCGATGTAGGCGCGGAGAGCCTCGCCATAGCTGCCCGTAAAGCGGAAGCGCAGGCCGCGGTACGACGTCATGTGCATCTGGAAGCGCCGCGACTTCATGATGATCCAGGGCACACCGAAGACTGCGAGGGGAAAAAATGCGATCGCGGCCCACGGCTTGATCTGGGCCGCGACATAGAAGACGGCGTAGGCCCCGAACGCGATCAGGCGACCTTTCAGGAGCTGGAGCGGCTTTCCGTGGTATTCGAAGGCCGTGCGCTCGAGGCGGGTATTGCCGTAGAAGTAACGAAGGCGCCGGACCTTGGCCCAGGCGGAATAGATGCCGAGGGTGACGATCGTGAGCAGGAGATTCACAATCCAGATCCGGAAATACTCGCCGCCGGTCGCGCGGAACTCGAAGGAGATCCTGCGATCGGGAGCGGGCGGGTGGCCGGGATCGGAGATCGATGAAACGGGCGGCGGTCCGGCGCTCACTGCGAAATAGCCTTCGCTCACGGATCCCTCCTCGCGGATTCGGCCGATCGTCGGTCCCGGTCGACTATGGCAGCGAAGACGCTGGGAGGCCAGCAGGAATTTCGAGTCGGGCGGTCCGGCGATTCCGTCTGGCCTATCGTCCGCCAAACGAGGAGGAAAACCGATGTACGACCTCTTGATCACCGGAGGCATGCTCGTGGATGGATCCGGCGGACCGCCGCGGCGGGCGGACGTGGGCATTCGCGACGGCCGGATCGCCGAGATCGGAACGCTCTCAGGCCCGGCGAGCGAGACGATCGACGCCGCGGGACGCATCGTCGCGCCGGGCTTCGTCGACGTCCACACCCACTACGATGCCCAGGTCTTCTGGGACCCGACCGTCTCCCCCTCGCTCTACCACGGCGTCACGACCGTGATCGGGGGCAATTGCGGATTCAGCATTGCGCCGCTGTCGAAAGACGCCAGCGAATACCTGATGCGCATGCTGGCGCGGGTGGAGGGCATGCCGCTCGAGAGTTTGCGTGTGGGCGTGCCCTGGGACTGGTCGAGCTTCGGCGAATATCTATCGCGCCTCGACGGCCGACTCGCGCTCAATGCCGGCTTCATGGTCGGCCACTCGGCGATCCGCCGCGTCGTAATGGGGGAGCGCGCCGTGGGTCACGCGGCGACGCCGAGCGAGCTCGATGCGATGACGGCGCTTCTGCGCAGATCGCTCGCCGAGGGCGGCCTTGGATTCTCTTCGACGCGTTCGGCAGCGCACAACGACGCCGATGGTCAGCCCGTTCCCTCGCGCCATGCGACCCTCGAGGAGCTCTACGCCCTCTGTCGCGCGACGGGCGAATTCCCCGGGACCTCCCTCGAGATGCTGCCGGGGACGAGCACCTTCAGCGAGGAAGACAAGGAGATGCTGACCAACATGTCGCTCGAGGCCGGGCGAGCGCTCAACTGGAATCTCGTCGCCCCCCGCTCAGACATGCCGGAGGTCGCCATCAATCAGCTCGGTGCCTCTGACTACGCCGCGGAGCGCGGCGCCGTGGTGCTGGCGTTGACGGTGCCCCAGGAGATCGGCGGCCGCGTGAACCTCCGCTCGGCGTTTGCGTTCGATGCGCTGCCGCGCTGGGCGAAGGTGATGCAGCTTCCGCTCGAGGCGCGCATGCAGGCGCTCCGCGATCCGTCGGTTCGGGCGGAGCTTCGCCGCGGCGCGGAAGAGCAGGGGCCGGGACCGCTGAAGGCCCTGACGCGCTGGGCGCAGGTCCGGGTCGCGGAGACCTTCGGGGCAGAGAACGCGGCGCTCCGCGGGCGGACCCTCGGCGAGATCGCGACGGAGCGCGCCGTCGATCCCTTCGATGCGCTCCTCGACCTCGCGCTCTCCGAAGAGCTGCGGACCTCGTTCGCCTCGCCGACCGAGGGCCAGACGGACGCCGAGAGCTGGCGACTGCGCGGCGAGTCCTGGACCGATCCGCGCACGATCATCGGCGCGTCGGACGCGGGCGCCCACCTCGACATGCTCGACACCTTCGCCTTCACGACTCAGGTCCTCGGGCGCGGCGTGCGCGAGCTGAAGCTCATCTCGCTCGCGGAAGGGGTGCGTCAGCTGACCGACGTCCCGGCGCGGCTCTACGGGCTCAAGCGGCGGGGCCGGGTCGAGATCGGCTGGCACGCGGATCTCGTCGTCTTCGACGCCGAGCGGATCGCGAAGGGCCCGACCTACACACGCGTCGACCTGCCGGCGGATGCGCCGCGCCTCTACGCCGACGCGGTCGGCGTCGACCACGTGCTCGTCGGCGGCCAGGTGGTCGTCCGGGATGGCGTCGAGACGGGCGCCCGCCCGGGCACGATCTTGCGCTCGGGGCGCGATACGCAGACGGTGCCCCTCGAGTCCTGGCTCGCCGAAATCCGCGCGGCGGGCGAACGACGGGCGCGCGCATGAGAACCGAGCTCTCTGCGCGGGTCGATCCCGCGTACACGACCGTGCTCTCGATGGAGATGCAGCGCGGCATCGTCGGCGACCTCTCGCGCTACCCGGCGCCCGTCGACGCGGTCCGCGAGTCGGGGATTCTCGGCCGCTGCGCCGCGCTGTATTCGGCGGCGCGCCAGGCCGGCATGCGCGTCGTCCACTGCAGCGCCGCCTTTCGCCCCGATCGCGCGGGCAGCTATCGCAACATGCCCTTCGTCAACAAGCTGCTCGACGACCCCGCCCATCTGCCGATCGGGACGCCCGCCGTCGATCCGATGCCAGAGCTGGTCGGCGAGAACGACCTCGTCTCGCTTCGCCTCCACGGCATCTCGCCTTTCGCGGGCACCGACCTCGACTCGATCCTGCGCAGCCTCGGAACCCGGACTGTGGTCGCCGCCGGCGTCTCGCTGAACCGCGGGATCATCGGGATCTCGATCGAGGCCGTGAACCACGGCTACGAGGTCGTCGTGCCCAGGGACGCGGTGATCGGCTATCCGCGCGCGTATGGCGAGGACGTGCTGCGCTACACCCTCGATGGACTGGTGACGCTTTCGAGTGTCGATGAGCTCGTCGGAATCTGGGCGGACGCGACTCGCTGAGAGCAGGCGATCGAGATGGATGAATCCCCGCGCGAGGAGTCTTGCTTGAAGCTCGGACTCGCGCGTGGCCTGATTCTCGTCTTCTCGATCTTCATTCCGCTCGGCCTTTTCGAGCTCGGTCTGAGGCTGTCTGACGCCTATGGCGGCCAGGCCTACTCCCGGAACCCGACCGGGAGCCAATTCAAGTTCTATAAGTTCGATCCAGTGCTCGGCTGGGCGAATGCGCCGGGCATGCGCGGAATCTACGAGCGCGACGAATTCCGGTTTCCCGTGCGCATCAACGGCCAGGGCATGCGAGACGAGGAAGTCGAGCGCCAACCGGGCGCGAAACAGCGCATCGCCGTGCTGGGCGATTCCTTCACATGGGGGATCGGTGTCGCGGACGAGGAGCGGTTCACGGAGCAGCTCGAGCGAGCGTGCGGTGTGGAGGTCCTCAATTTCGGGGTCGCGGGGTACTCGCCCGTTCAATATTGGCTGATGATCGGAGACGTGCTCTCGTTTCGGCCCGACCTCGTCTTGATCGCGTTCTGTCTCGGAAACGATTTCGCCGATAACGTCTACTTCCAGCGATACGGCTACTACAAGCCCTACGCGGAGCTCGACGAATCCGGCGAGGTTGTGGTCCGGGGCTACCCGTTGCCCAACATCGATAATTTCGGATTTCGCGAGAAGACGAAGGGATTCGTGCTCGCGCGGATCTTCGAGCGCGCGATTGCGAACGAATTCTTCCTGCCGGAGCAACGGGGTCTCGTCGGCTTCCGGAGCGAGCTCGTCTACGCGAATCAAACGATCGAGACGGAACAGCGAGCCCTCGTCGAACGCGCGATCCGGATCAACGAGGCGCTGCTCCGGGCGATCCGGGATGCGGTTCGCGCAGCTGGCTCCGAGCTCGTCCTGCTGGAAGTGTCGACCAAATGCGATTACGCCGAGCGTTGTCGGGTCGGAGGCGAGTCGCGCCTGCGAGACGGCGCACACCGATCTCTCGCGGCGACTGCGGATCGCCTCGGGATCCCGTTCGTCTACACCGTCGACGCTCTCGACCTCAGCCATTTCTGGGTCAAGGACGGACATTGGCGTCCGTCAGGCCACGTGCGGATTGCCGAGCGACTCGACGCGTATCTCGCGAATGAGGGGCTGCTCGACTGAGCAGTCCCGCGCGCCGTCGCGTCGGAGCGTTCGCTCACGTGGTGTTCGATGGTCGGCCGCGCCGCCGAGAGAGGATCCGCGCAGCCACCGCGACCGCGATGATCAGGGCGAGCCCACCCACCACCCAGCCGAGCCGTCCATCGAGAGCCGATCTGCCCAACACGACGAATCCAATGACGTAGACCATCTGGAACGCGACCGAGAGCACGACGAAGCGCATCAAGTCGAGGTCGGCGACGGCGAGAATCAAGTTCTGGAGGAAGTACGGGACCCCGGGTGTCAGTCGGATCAGCGTGATGAAGAGCGCTTCGTCGAGGGGGGAGTCGAAGCGCGGGATGCGATGACCGCGGCGAGTTACGAGGGATTCGAGACTCGGACGGAGGAAGCTCTTCGAGGCGCTGTGGATGAGCAGGTTGCTGATGACCAGCGATCCGGCGATCCAGGCCAGGGCCGGGCCAATCCCGTAGACGACGCCCGCGGCCAGATAGAAGAGACCGACCGGAACAGGGAGGAACGTCGCCACGATGAAGGCCGAGAAGAAGAGCAGCGGCGGGACACCTCGCAGACTCTCGAGCGCCGTCTGCGCCCAGGCAGGGAGCGAGCCGTCGCTCGCGCTCGCGCCCCCGTCGACGGATGTGGCTGCCGCCGCGCCCGCGGCGGTGAGGAACAGCGCCGCCATTGAACCGATCCAGACCGGGGCGCGCGCAAGAGTGGGCCGCATCTTCTCCTTATTCATGCTGGATCGACTCCGCTGCGCGCGTGAACGAGCGGGCGTGGTGCCGGCGCTCTCGAAGGAAGCGAGGATATCCGCTTTTTCGTGAAGACGGCTGGTTGGGCGCAGTTGCCGGCGCGGTCGGGGACGTGCTTCGTCGCTCGATTGCACCTGCTTCCGGGATCGAGTACCAAAGCTTCTCCCCATCCGTCGCCGGCGGTCCGCGATGTTCTTCTTCGATTTTTCAAACTACTTCAAGATGATCCGGCTGGCGTGGAACGAGAAGGTTCCGAAGGCGCGCCACTACTATCTGGCGGTGCTGCTGGTCGCCGTCCCGATCGTCTCGACGTTCCATGCGATCTGCTTCCTGCTCGATCGGATCTTCTATCCCGACCTTCGCAACGTGAAAGTCGTGGCGCCAATTTTCATGGTGGGCCACGCGCGAAGCGGAACGACGCTGACGCATCGACTGCTGAGCCAGGACAAGGGCCGCTTCAGCTTCTTTCTCCTTTACGAGCTTTATTTCCCGTCGCTCCTCCAGAAGCAGGCGATCCGCTGGCTCGCGCGCCACGACGCCGAGCATTGGCGGGGCTTCCTGGCGGGGCAGGTGCGGGCATGGGAGGAGTGGCGCTACGGGCCGTCACGCCACATGCACGAGATGGGTCTCACTCAGCCCGAAGAAGACGACATCGTCCTCTACTGGTCGATGGCGGCGGGCTTCTGGATCACGAAGATGCCCTACATGGGCGATCTCGATTTCTACTACATGAACGATTGGTCCCCACGAAAGCGCCGCCGCTACAACGACTTCTACCGCGAGTGCATCCGACGTCAGCTCTACCTGAACGGGCCCGAGAAGATTCATCTCAGCAAGAACCCGATGTATTCGGGGCGCGTGGCGTCGCTCCGCGAGGCATTTCCCGACGCGCGCTTCGTCGTCAACGTGCGCGATCCCAACGAGACGATCCCGAGTCTACTGAAGCTCGTGCGTGCCGGTTGGAAGCAGCTGGGCTGGGATCCGGAACGCCAGAACCGCTGCCTCCAGATCCTCGCGGACCAGTCGTGGCATACCTACAAGCATCCCCTCGAGTTCCTCGCCGCGAATCCCGACGTGAAGCACGCCATCGTCGACTACCGCGACCTGACGGCCGACCCCGCCGCGACGATCGAGAAGCTCTACCAGGATCTCGCCCTGCCGATGTCCGCCGAGTATCGTGAGCAGTTGGCCGGCGAGGCGAAGCGCGAGCGCCAGCACGCGACGCGCCACACCTACAGCCTCGAGGAATTCGGCCTCGAGCCCGAGGCGATCCGTAAGAACCTGGTCGAGCTCTTCGATCGCTTTGGCTGGGACGCGTGACGACGTGTGCGAAGACCGCTGCAAGGGAGTCCGACATGAGCAAGACGAATCCGACGACCGACGCCCCTGACGCCCAGAAGAAGCTGCGCGCCGCCTGGGACGAAGTGATCGCGATGTTGGGCGAGGCCCGCGACGCGATCGACCAGCCGAACCTCATGCCCGCGCCGCCGACCGACCGCAATCTCGCCGAGGGCTACCGCTATCTGATGGGCTTTGTGCACAACGCCGTCGAGCGCGTCTTCCACCAGGATCCCGTGCGCCCGCATTTCCGCAACGCGCTCTCGATCGTCACGCGCAGCACGATCGACAATCCCGACGCGATCTACTTCTCGACGCCGATCGACGGCAGCAAGAGCTACCGCTTGCGCGGCGAGCTGGGCGACGCCCGCCATTGGAAGGGCGAGGCGCCAGCGCCCACCGGCCGCAAGGCGCCGCATTACATGATCTTCGAGGCGAGCTGGGGCTGTCTCGCCGGCGATTCGGGGAACCTCCAGGAGCTGCGCCCCGGGATGAAGACCCAGACGGGCCGGCTGGATTCCTCCTCGATCCAGGTCGATCCCGACGGTGCGTTCGAGGTTCTCTTCGCGCCCGAGCGGCCGGCGGGCTACGACGGGAACTTCGTGTCGACGCTGAAAGTCGTGAAGCAGCCGCATCCGACGCTGCCCGACACGCCGCCCGAGCGTTATGCGCAGTACATCAGCGGCCGCCAGATCTTCGAGGACTGGGGGCGGGAGGACGCGATCCATTTCGAGATGACGCAGCTCGGCAGCGAGGGAACGGCGCCCGCGATCTACTCGTCCGACGCGGCTGCGACGGAGCTGCGGGCCTTCGGCGAGACGGTGCGCAACCAGATCCAGTTCTGGAACGCTTTCTGGACGATTCCGATGGGCACCTACGGCCCGCGGCCGGGGAGTATTCCGGGCGTCGCGTTTCCGAGGAACGCCTTCAATACGATCAACGCAGCGTCGGCGGCGACCGGGGGCGGTATGTCGACCAACCTCTACGCGGGGGGCGTCGGCGAGATCGGGCCGGACGAGGCGATCATCATCGAGAACCGGATCAAGAAGAAGCCGAATTACATCGGCTTCCAGCTCGGCAATCTCTGGGGCGAGTCGCTCGAGTACGCGAACCGCTGCAGCAGCCGGAACGGCCTTCAATCCGAGGTCGACGCCGACGGCGTCATCCGGCTCGTGATCGCGCACTCGGATCCAGGTGTGCAGAACTGGGTCGATACGACGGGACAGCCGGTCTTCTTCATGTCGCCGCGCTGGGCCTACAGCAAGACGCCGGATCCGTCGGATTGGCCCTCGATCTCGCTGAAGGTGGTGAAGGCGAAGGACGTGCTTGCCGCCTTGCCGGCGGGCACGAAGCGCGTCACGCCCGAGGATCGGCGCCAGGAGATCGCGGTCCGCCAGCGCCACGTCGTGAAGCGTTACCGCGTCTTTTGATGGCTTTTCTGGTGGGAAGGCGGACGGCGAGCTCTACCTGCTGCTCGACGACGCCAGCTTCTTCGGGCGTCGCACCGGGCGGGCGGTCGTGCGGGCCTGGCGCCCATCTCTCGAACAGTGCGTTGGAGGATTCACATGATCAAGCTCGTCTTCTGTTGTCGGCGCAAGCCCGGCATGACCCGCGAAGCCTTCCAGAAACGCTGGCTCGACGTCCACGGCCCCCTCGTCCGAAAGCTCCGCAAGGAGCTCCCGATGATGAAGCGATATGTCCAGAGTCACACGCTCGCCGGTCCCGCCGGCGACGCGGTCCAGGACGGCCTGCGCGCCTCGCGCGG
>JANNQH010000744.1:0-8642 GCA_031400655.1 Deltaproteobacteria bacterium
GAGCTGGCTCCGCACCCTGCTTGCGAGTCACCCGGACCTCGCGTCGCCCCACGAGCTCCATCTCTTCGACCGCTACCTCGTGCCGATCGAGCAGGCCTGGCAGACGGAGGAGACGGCCCTGCAGCGGCGCCTCGCCGCCGGCCTCTCGAGCGGCGCCGGCCTCGTCAGCCTGCTCGGCCGCGAGGATCTTCGCAGCTGGATGAGCGATCTCGTCGCGCGAGCGCGCCGCGCCGCCCTCGAAGCAAGACCCGGAGCGAGCCGGCTGCTCGAGAAGACCCCGGGCAATGCCCGCCATCTCGAGCTGATCCGACAGGTCGTCCCCGGCGCGCGCTTCGTCCATATCGTGCGCGATCCGCGCCGAACCATCGCGTCGATGCTCGAAAAGAGTCGACGCCCGTTCGGCGAGTGGGCACCGGGAGAGGTCCTGCGTGCGACGTCGCTCTGGCGCGCTCACGTCACGGCGGCGCTGCGCGACGCGCGGCCCGAGGACACGATCCTGGTCCACTACGAAGCGCTGCGCGCGGACATCCCGGGAACGCTTCGGCAGCTCGCCGACTTCCTCGCGCTTCCCGGAGACGTCGAGTCCTGGCTGGCGGGCGATCCAGCATCGCCCGCCCACGAGCGGGAGCGGGCGGTGACGATCGGGCGTGCGATCGAGAACGCGAAGTTCGACGATCCGGAGGCCACTCGTCTGCGCCAGGCGATCGGTGCACCGACTTCACGAGCGCTTTCGCCCGCAGCGCTCTGGTACATCGAGTCCCGCTGCACCGCCGAGATGGCGACGCTCGGTTACGAGCCGCGCCTCTTTACCCCCGGCCGGGCCCAGCCGCTCCGGGCCCTGACGGCGGCCGTCGAGCTGCGAGGACGCCGCCTGCTTCATGGCCTAGCGCGGATCGTCGTCCCATGAATTGGCCGTCTGTTCGGTCGGTGTGACGAAGAGCAGGGTCGCCATCGCCGACGCATGCTGACGGTGCCAGAGTCCACGCGGTACGACGCAGACCGACCCGGCCGCGACAGTTTGAATCTGGGGCGGACCCGTCGCGGGCAGCAGCGTCACTTCAACGACCCCCTCGAGCACATGCAGCAGCTCGTCGCCTTCCGGATGCCGCTCCCATGGCGTAAGGCCGGAGAAGCGCACCAGCCCGAGCAGGCTCTGATCGAGCGAGCCGAGCGGGCACATGCTGTCCATCGCCTGCTCCTCGGTCATCTCGCGGGTGACGCGAAACGCGCGCAAGCCGCGCGCCGCGGCGGCCAGGTCGTGAGATTGCATCGATGGGTCCTCCGGCAGGGGATCGAGATGGGATCTGAGCGCGGTGCGGAAGCAGCGTTCGAACGCTAGCCAAAGAGCCGGTGGTGGCTGAAAAAGAGGACCACGAACACGGCCGTCGCAGCGAACAACACGCTCAGACGCAGCTCGTGGAGTACGAGTCGATTGCGCCCGCGCGCGATCGCGACGAAAGGGACGAAGGACGTCTCCGCGAAGAAGCGCTCGAGCTCCGCCCCACCCGCGCGCCGACGCCGCCAATCCTGGTGGGCGCAGCCGAGGATCGAATACACCGCCAGGCCCCCGAAGAAGGCGCGATCGATCGGCGCATGGTTCACGAGCAAGTGAGCCACTCCGAAGAGCGCGACCCCCATGAACGCCGGATGGCGGGTGATCCGCAGCACACCGATCGCCCCCGACCCCGACCCCCCCGTCAGCGACGAGATGGGATTCGGACTCGCGAAGCCGAGCAGCATGAGATTCAGGGCGACGAACATCAGCAGCATCGTCAGCCACCAGATCCCCGGAACGCCGATCAGGGTCGGAAGCGGGACGGGGGTCGCGATGCGATTCGCGAAGACGGTCCAGACCAGGGGAACGAAGGTCGCGAGCGCGACCAGCGAATAGACGAGCAGGAAGACGCGGTCGCCGAGTCGGGCGACGAGACGATCGCGGACGGGCGGATGGCTGAGGACGGTATGGCTGCCGCCAAATAGCAGCCAACCCAAGAGCACCTGCAGCGTGGGCTCCATCGACTATCTCCCTTTGCCGCAGGCCCCCCCGCGGCCCGCATGGCCCCGTCGTCGACCCGAGCCTAGCTCGCCCGCCCGAGCACCTCGAACTCTCGCGCTCGCGGCGACAAGACATGACGTGGCATGGCGCGCGCGATATCGTGCCGCGCCATGCCGTACCCGATCCCGCCGAAGCCCGTCCGCCTGACCTTCAAGACCCGCCCGCAGCAGACGACCTGGCCCGAGCTGCTCGCGATGTGGCTCGAAGCCGAACAGATTCCCGCCTACGACGGCGGCTACCTCTTCGATCACTTCTATCCGATCTACGGCGACTCGACGGGCCCCTGCTTCGAGGGCTGGACCGCCCTCGCCTATCTCGCCGGCCGGACACAGAGACTCCGCCTCGGCCTGATGGTCACCGGCAATCCCTACCGCCATCCGGCGGTCCTCGCGAACATCGCTGCGACCTTCGACGTCGTGTCGGGGGGGCGCCTCGACCTCGGGCTCGGCGCGGGCTGGAATGAAGAAGAGGCCAGCGCCTACGGTATTGCGCTGCTGCCCTTCAAGCAGCGCTTCGACCAGTTCGACGAAGCCTGCCAGATCATCCACTCGCTCCTCACGCAGGAGACGACGACGTTTCGCGGCGTGCACTACCAGCTCGAGAACGCGCGCTGTGAGCCGAAGCCGCTGCAGCGCCCGCGGCCGCCCTTCTTGATCGGTGGGCAGGGTGAGAAGCGTACGCTCCGGATCGCTGCAAAATACGCCGACGACTGGAATTTCCCGGGCGGAACCCCCGATCAGTTCGCCCACAAAGTCCGCGTCCTGCACGATCACTGCGCGGCGGTCGGACGGGATCCGAAAGAGATCGCGCTCTCGACCCATGTGTTTGCGGGGCCCGACGTGGCGGCGACGGCGGCCGCGGCGGCGGGTTTTGCGGCGGCCGGTGCGACGCATCTTTGCCTGTATTTCTTCGACAACCGGGATCCGGGGTTGCTCGGGCAAAGTGCAGAGGCGGTGTTGACGGCACTCGGCTGATCGCGGCTGAATCTGCGGCCGAGCGGGCGGCCATGCGGGCGCCCGCCTGGACGCGAACCGAGGACGTCACCGCCCGGGCAGGCGGGCCAGCAGCAACCGCGTCTCCTTCGGCGTCGCAACCCCGCGCCCGGCGCTCCGCGCCATCGCGACGACCTCGCGGATCTGCTCCGCATTCGTGATCGCCCGCCCAGCGTAAAGCGGTGTGTCCCCGACCCCGAGCCGGACATGCCCCCCGTTCTCGACCGCATAACGACACAGCTGGACGAAGTTCCGCGATCCACCTTCTACGAAGAGCATCCAGCGATAGGCGACGTCTGCCGGGATGATCCCCTCGGTCAGCAACCGGATCCCGCGGACGGAAGGCGGCACGCCCCAGGCGTGCTTCTCGCTCATCGTGATCTTGAAAAAGAGCGGATCGTGCACGAGGCCCATGTCGCGGTAGGCGAGCACGTGGCGGATCTGGCCGAGCTCGCGGACTGTGAAGCTGAACTGGATGCCGTGGCGCTTCGCAAGCGCGAAGAAATGCTGGACCTCCGTGTGCGTGACGGAGAGGACGTAATCCCAGCCGAGCTGCTTCGTCGTCGGGTCGTAGTCGGCGTAGTTGACGGCGCCGGGATCGATCGTTGCGAAATCGAGGCGGCAATCGGGGTCGGCGGCGAGGATCGCGAGATGGGCGAAGCGCTCTTCGGGGGTCGGCGAGGCACCGTAGGTCGGATACACGATCACCTCGGGATGCTCACGGCGGATCGCACGAATGATCCGTCGGTAGACCTCGGTCCCGGGATGGAGAAGTGCGCCGGTCGCCTCGTCCCGGGCGTGAAAATGCAGGATCGCCGCACCGGCCTCCGCGGCCGCGAGGCCATCGGCGACGATCTCGTCGACCGAGATCGGAACATGGGGATTCTCGCTCTTCGTGACCTGCTCGTTCAGCGAGCACTCGATGATGAGATCTTCCATGCCTCTCCTTGCAAGTTCGACCTAATGGACGCCCTCGCGCCTGACGAGCCGATTGCCGGCAAAGGAGCCGATCCAGAGATTCCCCTCGAGCTCGACCGCGATCGATGCGGCGCCCACGACCGTCGCAGGGTCTTCGTCGACGAGCGGATAGACGTTCAGGCTCGTCGGATCGATGGCGACGACGGCCGACGGCAGCGCACACGCCCCCTCCAAGGTCGCCGCACAGCCCGGCACGTCGATGGCCCTCGCGCGCTGGCCCGCGACCAGCAGCCGTCCATCGGTCGACCAGGCCAGATTGTCGGGCGAGAAATCGAGCGAGACGACCTCGCGATGGCTCCCGTCGGGCTCCATGCGCACGATCCGATGTCCGCCCCACTCGGCGACGAAGAACGTCCCGTCGGGCTCGACCTCGACACCGTTGGGCGCCTGACCCTCGCTATTCGGAACCATCTGCCAGGCGTGCGTCTTCGGCGAATAGCGCAGCAGCGCGCCGGTCTTCATCCCGAGCAGGAGCTTCGCGATGCCCTTCCAATGAGGCCGCTCGACCATCTTCGTGGCGGCGAAGCCGCCGTCCGCGAGGGCGACGACATCGTTCGCGCTGGCGTCGGCGGGCAGCGGGGTGCAGGACAGCCAGCCGAGGGTGAGGCCGGACCCGTCGGCGCCGATCGCGAACTCCTCGATCGCTTCTCGGCTGCCGTGGTTCACGACGAGCAGGCGTGTCTCCAGGTAGTCGATGCCGTGGGGCGCGAAATCGGAGACCGGGGGCGGGGCGCCCGCCGCACAGCCGCCATCACTCGCCCCCTCGCCCGACGCCGAAGGATCCCCCGCGAACGAGCTTCCCGGCGGCAGTGTCCCGAGCGCGTGACCGGCCGGGGGATACAGGGTTCGGATTGCGCCGGTCGCCGGGTGGAATGCGACGAGGCTCCCGGGCGCCGTCGACGACGGCATCTGGCTCACGACGAGCCAGCGCCCGACCACCGCGAGATCCTCGGGCGCGTGGAAGCGGCAGATCGGCGTCAGGCCGTTCTTCGGCAGACAATCGACAAGCGGCGCCGGGTCCCCGCCGCAGCCGAGCCACACGAAAAGGAGCCCGAAGGCAATCCCGCCGCCGGTGCCCCTTCGCTCCGGCCCCCGCCAGCCCCTCGACCCGCTCCAATTCCGCATACCGTCCCATCCCCCGCGCCCGTCCGATGGCGCGCTGGCAGTCTCGCGCAGGCGGCTCGCCGCCGCGATCGGCCGGGCGCGCGTCCTCTCCCGGCGTGCCAATTCATGCACAAACGTCAGGCAGAGTGCCCAGCCAATGGGCAGCCGCGGTGAGGTTTCCACCAGCCGCGATCGAGCTGACCGAAAGGCCGTGGCCCTGAAAGGCGCCTGGATTCGTTCTCGGGCCCGATTTTGCCGCGGGGTCTTCGATTGAGAACCTGACCCGTCTTTGGCACAGTCGTTGCTCCCCGAATCGACGGCTCCCAAGCCGACTCATCGAAGATCGTTCAGCGATCAATTGACCGACCTCAATTCACCGAATGGAGATCCCCCGAAATGGGTACGAAGGCGAAGCTCGAATACATCTGGCTCGACGGCTCCAAGCCGACCCAGGGCCTGCGCAGCAAGACGAAGGTCGTCGAGGACTTCAGTGGCAAGCTGAAGGACGCTCCCGTCTGGTCGTTCGACGGCTCGTCGACCGAGCAGGCCCCCGGTGGGTCCTCGGACCTGCTGCTGAAGCCGGTGGCCATCTTCACTGATCCCGGCCGCAAGAACGGCTACCTCGTGATGACCGAGGTGATGAACGCGAATGGCAGCCCGCATTCCACGAACGGCCGCGCCACGATCAACGATACCGACGACGATTTCTGGTTCGGCTTCGAGCAGGAATACTGCATCTGGGACAACGAGACGGGCAAGCCGATCGGCTTCCCGGCCGGCGGCTTCCCCGGCCCCCAGGGTCCGTACTACTGCTCGGTCGGCGCCGCGAAGGCGGTGGGCAGGGAGCTCGTCGAAGAGCATCTCGATACCTGCCTCGACGCGGGGCTGACGGTCGAGGGCATCAACGCCGAGGTGCTCTGCGGCCAGTGGGAGTACCAGGTCTTCGCGAAGGGCGCGGCGCGCGCCGGTGATGAAGCCTGGGTGGCCCGCTATCTGCTCGAGCGGGTGGCGGAGCGCTACGGCTACTCCATCAACTGGGCGCCGAAGCCGATCAAGGGCGATTGGAACGGCTCGGGCATGCACGCGAATTTCTCGAACGAGCTGCTCCGCACCTGCGGCAGCCAGGCCGTGTACGACCAGGTCTGCAAAGCCTTCGAGCCGGTGATCCAGGAGCACATCGCGGTGTACGGCGCCGACAACAACCAGCGCCTCACGGGTGCCCACGAGACGCAGTCGATCGACAAGTTCAGCTACGGCGTGTCGGATCGCGGCGCTTCCATCCGGATCCCGATCGCGACGGTCGACAAGGGCTGGAAGGGCTGGCTCGAAGATCGCCGACCCGCCTCGAACGCCGACCCGTACAAGGTGGCCAGCGTCATCGTGAAGACGGTCAAGGGGGCCTGCGCCAAGATCAAGGCGTAGTCCCGGCCCTCGTGAATCCGTTCTTGGCAAAAGAGGGGCGTCCGGACCGCGAGTCCGGGCGCCCTTCGCGTTTCTGGGGAATGCTGTCGCCACCATCCCGGAGAGAATCCGAGAGAGGCCGGCCGCATGCGCATCCTCGTCACCGGCGGAACCGGCTTCATCGGGTCGCATACCGTCGGTGCGCTGCTGGCCGCGGGCCACGACGTGAAGCTCCTCGTGCGCGACGAAGCCAAGGCGCGGCGCCTCTGGCGCGACGCGCCGCGAGCCCTCGAAGACCTCGTCGTCGGCTCGCTCACCTCCGGTCCCGACACGGTCGCGGCACTGCGCGGGTGCGATGGTCTCGTCCACACCGCGGCCCCCGTCGCCCTCGCCGCCTCCGCCGCGGAAGCCCGCCGCGTCGCCAGCGAGAATGTCCGCGCGATCCGACGCCTGATCGAACGCGCCCTCGAAGACGGCATGAAGCGCATCGTCCACCTCTCGTCGACGACCGTCTTCGACACGCACGGCCTCGACCGCGCCGACGAGACCGCGCCCCTCAACGAGCGCGGCGACGCCTACGCCCGCTCGAAGGTTGCCCCCGAGCAATATCTGCGAAAGCTGCAGGACCAGGGGGCCCCGATCGCGATCACCTATCCCCCCGGTGTCATCGGCCCGGGCGATCCCGGCCTGTCGGAAGGCGTGAAGGGGATCCAGATGCTGATGACCAACGGCCTCATGATCACGAGCTCGGGACTGCAGACGGTCGACGTCCGTGACCTCGCCGCCGTCCACGTCGCCCTCGTCGAGCGCGAGCCGAAGGCCGAACGCTTCATCACCGCCGCGGAGTACCTGCCGTGGACCGAGTTCGCCGACCGCCTCGAACAGGCGGCCGGCGTCCGGCTCCAGCGCTTCGTGCTGCCGGGCCGGGCGATCCGGCTGGCGGGCCGCGTCGGCGATCAGCTCCGCCGCTTCGCGGGTGTCGAGATCGACCCCATCGTCTCGCGCGAGGCATCGCGCTTCGCGACGCAGTGGGTCGAGTTCGACGCAAGCCGGACGACGAAGGAGCTCGGCGTCGAGTTCCGACCCGCGCTCGAATCGCTCAAGGACACCGTCCGCTGGCTCGCCGAGGCGGGGCACGTCGATCCCGCGAAGGCGCCGCGCTTCACGCACCCGGGGCGCGGGAGGCATTAGGTCTACACCACGCCATTCGCCGACCTGACCCGAAGCGGGCGTACGGCAGCTGTGTCAACCTGTACCCACCTTCACGGAGGCCTCTGTCATGCAACGCGCGAGAATGCTCCTGATCCCCACCCTCACTGCCCTTGGATTGGCGACACTGGTCGGCCTCGCCGGCTGCCGCCATCCTGCCCCGCCCTCGGAGCAGCCCGAGAAGCTCACCGTCGGGAAGGTCCAGGGCGAGATCAAGGTCGGGATGTCGGCCGCCTCCGTCGCCGAGATCCTCGGGTCGCCCAACATCGTGACGACCGACGAGGAACGCCGCGAAGTCTGGATCTACGACAAGGTCTCCTCCGACAGCGTCGACACGTCGAACTCGTTCGGCGGCACGATCATCATCCTCGGGGGTCAGACCAGCCAGCGCGAGCACACCAAGACCCAGAAGACGCTGACCATCATCATCAAGTACGACGAGAATAAGTTGGTCCGGGACTTTGCCTACAACTTCTCGCAGTTCTAGCTCGGCCCTGGCACTCGGGCGAAAGGGACTCGCGATGCTGCTCTGCGGCGGGATCGCGACGGCAGGTTGTTATTCACCGCCCAAGACGACACCGCTCGAGCTCTTCCAGCTGACCCAGGAGAGCGCGGCGAACAAGGCGAACCAGACCCGCCAGTTCGAGATCCCGAACTCGGACGAGCTGCTGTCGGCCTCCGCGGCGGTGCTCCAGGATCTGGGCTTCCAGGTCACGGAGGCGGATCGGCCGCTCGGGTTCCTGCGCGCCGCGAAGGAACGCAGCGCCCGCGAGTACGGACAGGAGATCAGCCGCGGCATCATCGCGTTCCTGAGCGCCGTCACGTCGCTGTTCGCCCAGCGCAGCATGTTGGTGCTCATGCCCGTCGACCTGCATCAGCAGATCAATGCCTCGCTGACCATG
>JANNQH010000745.1:0-5965 GCA_031400655.1 Deltaproteobacteria bacterium
GAATCCGTCCGCATGCGCATGCCCTTCGCGA
The DNA here is from genome assembly GCA_031400655.1 of Deltaproteobacteria bacterium. Classification (GTDB taxonomy): domain Bacteria; phylum Myxococcota_A; class UBA9160; order UBA9160; family UBA4427; genus UBA4427. The sequence continues at coordinate 32 of JANNQH010000745.1, forward strand.
ATCTCGGACTCGTGACGGAAGCCGCCTCGTGTTACATGGCGCCCCTCGTGATCGGACAGAAGCAGGCGGCCGAGCTGCTCTTCACCGCCGACTGGGTCGACGCCGCCCGCGCCGTCGAATACGGCATCGCGACCCGAAGCTATCCGGACGACCAGCTCCTCGCCGAAGCGACCGCGAAGGCACGTCAGATGGCGCAGTGGCCGACGAGCTCGCTCGTCGAGATGAAGCGCATGCTGAAGTCGTTTCACAAGGACCAGATCCGCGCGGCGCGGAAGATGGAGAGCGCGGGCATGGCGAAGCTATTCGGCGGACCCGAGAACAAGGAAGCAATCCAGGCCTTCATCGAGAAGCGAAAGCCCGACTTCAAGCAATTCCGGAAATAGCAGCGCTCCGAGCGGATCGGGATCCCGGGGAATCGGCGCCCGTCACTGACACGTGTCAGCTGATAGTCCATCAACCGGGATCCGACGGTCTTTCTTACCACACCCCTCCGTCCCGAGAGGTGCTACATCCCCACGTTTCGGCGCGTTAGTCATATTTCTTCGCGCCGATCGGAATCTCCTCTTGCATTCCGGCGCGCGTGTGGTCTGATCATCTCGAAACGAAGATCGAACTCACATCCCATAGTGACTCTCTCTCGATCTCCGGGCCGCGCGATCCGAATTCCGAGCCGGCTCTCTCTGCATGAGGGCCCTGGACAGAAGGCGGATTGCCAGGGAGTGCGACCCGGAGCTACCCGATCGAGAGCATCCGCGACGACGGTCGCCGAGCCGCGAGCAGGAGGGGCGTTCACCGAGGCGAACGCGAAGGTCCCGAACCTGCACTGCGCGCCACCGGCGGCCGTCGTCCTTCTTTTGGAGGAGCTTCAGGCGAGCGGCTCTTCAGGCAAGTGACTCTTCAGGCCAGTGAAGAGACGACGGTATGGATGCCGTCGGTGAGCCGGCGAAGATCGTCGCTTCCGATCACGTAGGGCGGCATCGTGTAGACGAGCTTCCCGAACGGCCGGATCCAGATTCCCTGCTCGACGAAGGCCGGAGCGACGCGCTCCATGTCGACGGGCTCGTGCAGCTCGACGACGCCGATCGCGCCAAGCACGCGCACGTCGGCCACCGCCGCGAGCCCGCGGCAGGCTTCGAGTCCCCGCGCGAGTCCCCGCCCGATCTCCGTCACCCGACCCGACCAATCTCCCGATTCGAGCAGGTCGAGGCTCGCGTGGGCGGCGGCGCAGGCGAGCGGATTGCCCATGAACGTGGGGCCGTGCATGAAGACGCCCGGATCGCCTTCCGCCAGCACGCGACAGATTTCTGCGCTCGCGAGCGTCGCCGCGAGGGTCAGCGTGCCACCCGTGAGCGCCTTTCCGAGACACAACACGTCGGGCGAGATCCCGGCGTGCTCGCAGGCGAAGAGCCGCCCCGTGCGACCGAATCCGGTGGCGATCTCGTCTGCAATGAGGAGCACACCCGATTCGTCGCAGAGCCGGCGGATGTGGCGAAGATAGTCGGCGGAGTAGAACCACATGCCCCCCGCCCCCTGCACGATGGGCTCGAGGATCACGGCGGCGAGCTCGTGGCGATGGGCCTCGAAGAGCCGCGTCAGCTCCGCGAGATCGGCGGGCGAGCACGCCTCGCCGAAGCGCCGTGCGGGCCGCTCGGCGAAGAGCTGGGGCGTCAGCGATCCCGCGAAGAGCCCGTGCATCCCGGCCACCGGATCGCAGACCGCCATCGCGCCGAAGGTGTCCCCGTGATAGCCGCCGCGCAGCGCGAGCATTCGCCGGCGCTCGGGACGGCCACGCGCCTGCCAGTACTGCAGCGCCAGCTTGAGCGCGACCTCGACGGCCACCGAGCCCGAATCCGACAGGAAGACGCGCTCGAGGCCGCTCGGCGCCAGCTCGACGAGCCGCTCGCAGAGGCGTATGGCCGGCTCGTGGGTGAGTCCTCCGAACATGACGTGGGGCAGCCGCTCGAGCTGTCGCTTCACCGCCGCTTCGATCTCCGGATGGCGATAGCCGTGGATCACCGACCACCACGACGACATCCCGTCGACGAGCTCGCGTCCATCTTCGAGGCGAATCCGCACGCCCGACGCGCTCTCGACGGCGAAGAGCGGACTCGCCAGCGGACCCGCATACGGATGCCAGACCCGGCGTCGATCCCGTTCGATGAGACTCAGCACGGCAACCCCTTGCTCTCGATGCGTGACCGGATCCTAACCAGCTGCGATCCCGCCTGTATCCGCTTCATCAATCCGAGCCGCGAAGCTTATACTGCCGCCACGATCCGCTGGAGCCAAGGGATGAGCGCCTTGCTCGTTCGTCTCCACCCGCACTCGCGAGGGCGGCACGAATCCGGGTCCCCGACGGGCGATTGACCCGTCGCGCGAAACCTCCGAGAATCGCGAGAGGGCACAGCATTGCCCCGTCCCGAATCTGGAGGCCCCCCGATGACCAGCCGAGCCAAAGAACGCATCGTCGATGGCAGCACCTGGCGCGATTTCTGTCGCGCGCTCGAAAAGGCGGGCGACACGATCCTGCGCCCCAGCACGCCCTCCGACGTGTTCAATCGCGCCGAGGGAATCCGCTATTTGACGCGTCTCCTGCGGGCCGGCCTCGAGAGCCAGATCGAGTCTTCCGATCCCTGTCATCCGCGCTTCTTCCAGCTCTCGAACGAGACGATCAAGATCGGCAACGACAACCCGGACAATATCTATCACAACAGCAACATCTCGGGCCGCTACGACTATCGCATCACGGGCACCCGGGGAACCGTCCCGTACCTGAGCTTCGGCACCAAGGCGGGCAGCTACGACCGCGACGCCGAGATGCGCCCGACCGGTCAGATCGACTCGCGCCAGCTGCAGGTCGATCCGGACGGGCGCTTCGAGATCCTCGTCAGTCGCAGTCGCCAGCCGGGCAACTGGCTCCCGATGGAGGAGTCCTCCGAGAGCATCATCGTGCGCCAGACCTTCGCCGTGCGCGCCGATGCGGTGCCCGCCCACTACGAGATCGAATGCCTGAATCCGGATCAGCGCCCGCATAGCGACGCCCTCGATCCCCTCGCGATCGAAGCCGCCCTCGGCCGCGCCATTTCCTTCGTGACGCGGACCTCGGACCTCTTCACCGATTGGATGGAGATCTACGAAAAGCATCTGAACCAGCTCCCCTCCGACGATCAGGAGCGCTGCCAGCGGGCGGGCGGCGATTCCAACATCCACTACCTGCAGAGCCATTGGCAGCTCGCTCCGGACGAGGCCCTCGTGATCGAGGCGGATCGCATCCCGGCCCGGGGCACCTGGAATTTCCAGCTCTCTAATTTCTGGATGGAGTCCCTCGACTACCGCCACCACCGCGTCCACATCAACCAAAGCCTCGCCCACTACGAGCCCGACGGCAGCCTCCGCATCGTGGTCGCCGGCCGCGACCCGGGGCCCGGGTACCCGAACTGGCTCGACACCTGCCTGCACGATCGCGGCGGCATGCTGTTTCGCTGGATCGGATGCGGCGACGACCATCCGCCGGTCCAGACCCGCGTCGTGCGCCTGTCGGAGCTCGCGGCCCGGAAGAGCTAGGCGCAATGGGCTGGACCGGGGGGCAGTACTCGCTTTGGCGCGTGGCGCTCGCGATCGCAGTGGTGTGTGCGCTCTGGACGGCGATGCCGGCCGGCAATTTCGTCCTGCTCGCGTTCGCTCTGCCGTTGGCGATCGGTTGGCACGACCGCGTCGCCGCATGCGCGCTCGCCTTCGCGGTCCTGCCGTTCGAGATCATCGCCCACGATACGCCCTTCCCATTCTTCGCGGTGGGGTGGGCCGGTGTCCTGATTCTCCACGCCAGCGTCCCGCGCGCACCGTTCGGATCTTTCGAGGCACGCGGCAGGATCGATCCGCGCGGAGGCTGGCGGCGACCGCAGGGGCAGATCAGCGTCTTCTGGGGACTTCTCGCCGTCGTTGCCGTGGGGCGCCTGATCGCCTTCGGCGACTCGGGACCCTTCGACACGCCGACACTCGGTCGGGTCGGCCACGCTGTCGAGCTCATCGCAGCGCTCGTCGGTCTGGCGTCGACGCGGGCACGGCCACGGATATGGATCGCCCTCGCCCTCTGGCGGATCGCATGGCTGTTCGCATTCGGTCCCGACGCGTTGGACGGGCTCTCTCTCGTGCTCCTTTTCGGCGCCGCGGATCCGGGCTGGTGGAGCGGGCGCTCGCTTCGCTTGCCGGTCGCTCTGATGAGCAGCGAGGGCGCCACGCGGACTCCCGCCCACCTCTTCTACGATGGCGACTGCGGCTTCTGTCACCGCAGCGTGCGCTTCATCCTCTCCGAAGAGCTCGCAACGCCAGAGCTGCTGCGCCTGCGCTTTGCACCGCTCGGCAGCGCGACCTGTCGCGAGCGCATGGCCCATCACCCAGAGCTCGATCCCGCGAGTCTGCCCGACAGCATCGTGCTCGAGCTCGAGGACGGAACGATCCTCATGCGCTCGGCGGCCGCGCTCGAGATCGCGTCCCGCCTCGGCGGCTTCTGGCGACTGCTCGCGCTGATCGGAAGCAGACTGCCGAGCCGGCTGCTCGACGCCGGCTACGACGCCATCGCGCGGGTGCGCAAGCGGCTGTTCGCGACGCCCAAGGATGCGTGCCCGATCCTGCCGCTCGAGCTACGCGCCCGCTTCGATCCGTGAGGACTCACGCCGAGGGAAGCGGCGTCACAAATCGCCGTGTTTGCACGGCGACGACGCGGTAGCCCTGCTCGCTGAGCCCGGCGGCGAAGCCTCGCAGATCGACTCCCGCCGAGACTGAAAGCTGCATCAATCCGTCGAAGGGCAGCGGCGTGTTCTGCATCGGGAACGCATCGCGCACGATCGCGAAGCGGAGATCCGTCGCCCGCTCGAGCAAGGCCGGCCAATGGTCGCGGAGCAGCCGCCGCGAGCACTCCGCCCGCGGCATCTCCGGCGGACGCGCCACGAAGACGAAGATCGACCGGTCCTCTTCCTCGCCTTCCCGCCACGGGCGCTCGCTCACCTCGAAGAAGCGATTCGCTGGCTTGTCCATGAAGCGCTTCTCGTCCTCGAGGATCGCGTCGGCCGCTGGGCCCGCGAGCGTCGCGAACATGCCCTCCACTGCCCGCTGATCGCGATAGCCGAAGGAGGTCACGACGTCGAAGTCGACCTGGCCGATGAGCTCCTCCTCGATGTGGTAGCGGGCATAGCGCACGAGGTGCTCGAGCAGCGGCTTCGCGACGACGACATGGCGCTCTTCGTAGTGCTCGCGAAACGCGCTGCGCTCGAGCTCGGGAAGCCGCTTGATCAGGGCCAGGACTTTCAGCATGCAACCTCCTGGAGCGCTGGGACAGCGACAATGATGCCGGATCGCGCTTGCCCGGGCTCGCCCCGGACCCCACACTGGCGCGGTGAAGCCCGCCGTCAAGCTCTTCGCGCTGCTGACGATCGCCACCTTCTTCGAAGGCTTCGACACAAGACTCGTGAGCCTCGTCCAGCCGGTGATCGGCCGCGAGTTCGGCGCGTCGAAGGAGCAGCTCGGGTTCGTGCTCGGACTCTCGAGTCTCGGCATGGTTTTCGCATTCTTCGTGATCCACCTGGCCGATCGGGTCGGACGTCGCCCCGTCTTCCTCGGCGCCCTCGCAGGCTATGCCGTCCTGACGCTCGCGACGGCGTTCGCGCCGAATCTCGTCGCCTTCACGCTGCTCCAGGTCTTCGCGCGCATGGCCATGGTCGTCGAGCTGGGCATCGCCTACTTGATCCTGTCGGAGGAGATGCCCGCGGAGATCCGCGGACGCGTGAACGGGCTGTTCGGCGGCTGCGTCGCGCTCGGTGCGAGTGTGCCCGATGCGCTCCTGCATCCGCTCACGAGCTTTGGGATTGGATGGCGCGGGCTCTTCCTGATCGGGGCCGTGCCGCTGTTGCTGCTTCCGTTCTACGTCGCCAACCTCGC
>JANNQH010000746.1:0-2963 GCA_031400655.1 Deltaproteobacteria bacterium
GGAGTGGTGTGCGGAACCGTTGCAGCAGGAGTTCTCGAACTCCTCCTCCGCTCGTCATTCCGTTCGGCTTCGCGCAAGGCCTGGATCACTCTGGGTGGCGCCGTGGGTCTCACGCTTGGCGCCCTGTGCCCATTTTTCCTGCAGGCCCTCGGCTTCGGCATGGACGCCCCGTACGACTTGGTCTTCGGTGGCTTCGGCGCGACTGCCGGTGTTTGCTGCGGATTGATGCTGGGTTGGCTGGGGTGGGCAGAGTCTCGAAGGCGGGTCGGCCCCGCATGTCAGTTTTCAGAACCATGGGACCCCATCCCCGGTAGTTTTGCAGAACCATTCCCCCCTCTGAACTGAGGTTTTTCAGAACCATTCCCCCCCCGCGTGACCGACCGCTGAGACTCCTCCTGCCCACATGGGCAGGGAGGGTTGATGAGCTACCGCGAGGTCACGATGCTGGAGATCAAGGAAGTCCTGAGGCTGTGGTGCGGCGGGGCTGCGAAGAAGCGGATCGCCGCGCAGCTCGGCCTCGACATCAAGACCGTGCGGCGCTATCTGGGGGCCGCTGAGGCCCTGGGGCCGTGGCCCGCCGGGGACGTCGCGCTCGATGAGGCGCGGGTGGCGGCGGTGGTCGCCGCGCTCGAGCCGGACTGGGGCCGGCCGCGCGGCGAGATGTGGGCCGCGTGCGCCCGGGAACGCGAGTTCATCGCCGCGCACCTGAAGCAGCGGGTGCGGCTCTCGAAGATCCGCAAGCTGCTCAAGCGCCGCGGCGTCGAGCTGTCGTATCCGACGCTGCGCCGCTTCGCCATCGTCGAGCTCGACTTCGGTCGGACCGCAGCGACGATCCCGCTGGCCGACGGCAAGCCCGGCGACGAGCTGCAGGTCGATACCGGCTGGATGATCCTTCTCGAGCCCGATGTCCTGGGCAAGCGGCGGCGGATACGCGCCTGGATCTTCACGCCCGTCGTGTCGCGCTACCGGTTCGTGTACCCGTGCCTGCAAGAGACCACCGCCAGCGCGGTCGAGGCGTGCGAGGCGGCGTGGGAGTTCTACGGCGGCGTGTTCCGGACGCTGATCCCGGACAACACCAAGGTGATCGTCCAGCTCGCCGACCCGCTCGAGCCGCGCTTCAACCGCGGGTTCCTCGAGTACGCCCAGGCCCGCGGCTTCAACATCGACGCGACCCGGGTCCGCCATCCCTGCGACAAGGCCCGCTGCGAGCGCAGCGTGCGCGATGTGCGCGACGACTGCTTCGGTGGCGAGCACTTCGCCGACGTCGAAGCGTCGCGCATCCATGCCCGCCACTGGTGCGAGCACGAGTACGGCATGCACCGTCATGGCACCACCCAGCGCCTGCCCCGGGAGCACTTCGAGACCGAGCGGCCCTTCCTGTTGCCCGCGCCCATGGCCGCCTACGACCTGCCACTCTGGTGCGAGCCCAAGGTCGCCCGCGACCAGCACGCCCAGGTCGCGCGGGCCCTCTACTCGTTGCCCACACGGCTCGTCGGGCGGACCCTTCTCGCGCGCGCCGACTCGGTCACGGTGCGCCTCTACCATGGCACCACGCTGGTGAAGACCCACCCGCGGATGCCGGCGGGCGGCCGCTCGTCGGATCCCAACGACTTCCCCGTGCACAAGACCGCCTACGCGCTGCGCGACGTCGCGTTCCTCGAACGTGAGGCCACGCGTCATGGCGAGGCGATCGGTCGCTACGCCCATGCGCTGCTCGACGTCCCGTTGCCGTGGACCCGCATGCGCCGCGTCTATGCGCTCCTGGGGCTGGTCAAGCGTCTCGGCGCGGAACGTGTCGAGGCGGCCTGCGTCACCGCACTCGCGGCCGGCATGTTCGAGATCCGTCGCCTGGGGCGCATGCTCGAACTCGCCCAGCCCACGGCCCCGGCCAGGGGAGCCGCGCGCGTCATCCCGATCGGTCGCTACCTCAGGTCGCCCAGGCAGTACGCCCTCGACTTCACCCGAGACACCAACCCCGAAGGAGAACCCCGGCCATGACTCCCGATGCCATCGCTCCCGACCTCAAGTCCACGCTCAAGCGCCTGCGGCTCGGCCGTACGCTCGACACTCTGCCCGAGCGGCTCCTGCTCGCGCGCCAGCAGAAGATGCCGCACGCCGACTTCCTGTTGCTGGTGATGGCCGACGAAGTCTCGCGCCGCGACGGCCAGGCCACCGTCAGCCGTGCCCAGCGCGCCCGGCTCGATCCCGCGCTGCAACTGGAAGCCTGGGACCCCTCGGCCCGGGTAACCTACGACCACGCACTCCTGAACGAACTGGTCTCGCTGCGGTTCCTCGAGACCCATGCCCACGTGGCGATCGTCGGCCACGTCGGGGTGGGCAAAACGTTCATCGCCCACGCCCTCGGCCACATCGCCTGCCGACGCGGAGCCTCCGCACTCGTCCTGCGCGCCGACCAGATGCTCAAGGCCCTCAGGCACGCGCGACTCGACAACAGCTACGAAGCCGAGCTGCGCAAGCTGATCGCCGTCGACCTGTTGATCCTCGATGACTTCGGGCTCGATGCCATGGACCCCACCGAGAGTCGCGACGCCTACGAGCTCCTGACCGAGCGTCACCGCGCCGGCTCGATGATCGTCACCTCGAACCGCGGTCCCGACGAGTGGCTCGCCACCTTCGCCGACCCGATCCGCGCCCAGAGCGCCATCGACCGCTTCACCGGGAACTCTTACGACCTGATCATCGAAGGAGAATCCTACCGACCGCGACTCAAGCCCAAGGTTGGATCTGGACAAACCGAGGCTGCCTAAGCGACGTTCCACCCGTCACGCGATGAGGGACCCGGGGGGGGAATGGTTCTGAAACACCGGGGTCCCATGGTGGTGAAAACTGACACAGTCGAGCCACCGCGACGGCGACCGACGTCGGCGCGACGTTGAGCTCGCGGGCGATCTGGCGAAAGCCCGAGCAGGAGTTCAGCCGACCGAGCACGGAGGCCAGGAGGT
>JANNQH010000747.1:0-6637 GCA_031400655.1 Deltaproteobacteria bacterium
CGCATGCACACCCGCTGCGCCGACGGAACCGTGGCGACGGAGTGTTATGCGCCGATCCTGGATTGGTCGGCGCTCCCGCTCTTGCAACGGGAGGTCTGGCAGGTCGAGGATGATTTACACCGCCAGCGCGCTCTTGCCCACGGCGAGCTCCAGATCGTCGACTCGTCCACGGCCTCGACCTCAGCGCCTCCGGTGCGGACGCGGCGCAGATCCAGGCGGGGCTCGACGCGCTCTACCAGGGACCAGGGCTGCTGGTGGCGGGCCATCACTCTCGCATCAGGGGACCGGCCGGGGTCAGTATCGAGATCGTCGCGCGCGAGTTCTACACGAAGGTCGGGTCGAGCACCGTCGGCAGCTGCAGCGACGACGAGCCGAGCGCCTAGAAGTTGAGGAAGAGATTGAGCGACAGCACCTGGTTGTCGCGGTCCTCGTTGCGGCGGTCGATCCACTGGTTCAGGTAGCCCGCCTCGAGCGAGACGTGCTTCCCGGGATCGAGCCGATAGCCGAGTCCCGCAAACACGCGATTCTGGCGGAAGCCCGAACGCTGTCCCCAGCGGGTGTCGTCGAGGTCGAAGAAGAGCTCGTCCCAGACGGAGAAATAGGCGCGGTCCAGGCCCGGCAGCGGGACCGTGGTCTTGACGAACTGCCGCAGCCGCCAACCGAGGTTGTCCTGGTGGATGCGTTCTTCCAGCCGGGTCCGCGATTGGAGCGTGAACGACTCGACCGGGAGGTTCCACGTGATCTGCTGCCACGGGCGCTCTTCGGTATATGGCTTCTTCTGCGACGGATCGTTGTAGACGGATGCGTAACCGACGTGGAAGATCAGCTGGTCGGTGATCGCGTAACCGATGCCCACCCGCGGCAGGAAGGCCGTCTCGAGGGACTCCCCGAAGCCTCGCCAGCGGCCCTGCACTTCGAGCCAACCGCGCACCCGAGAAAGCTTGGGGTTCACGAAGCCGAAGCCGCCCTGGAGCAGCGCCATGCCCCAGATCTGATCGCCCTCGCGTGGGTCGCCTGCGAAGGCTTCGCCGGTGATCAATGTCGCCAGGACCAGAAGAACGACGGAGAGAAGGGAGACGAGTCGGACCCGAGAAGAGAGGATTGGCTTCATGGATGCAGGAGCGTGACCGAGCTCCGCGTTTCGCGCTAGGCCCGCGCCACGAGAGGCTGCAACGCCACGATCGCCGAGACAGGGTCAGACAGGGTCAGACAGGGTCAGACAGGATTGTGCTTGCGACCCACGGTGGCAATCAAGAGGCTGAGATCGATGGGATCGGAATCCCCGGGCGGTTCGACGCGGGGGCGTCTGCGGACAGCGGGCTTCCGGCGAGCCGCGGCGGCCTCGAGCTCCGCCAGCGCGGCCGGAATCCGATCCGCGAAGACCCACGGATCGGGCACCAGCTTCGGATCGACGAGGAATCCGAAATCGACCTGGTCGTCGTGGGAGACGGCGGTCACGTTCATGCCGCTTCCGACCTGGAGCATCGACATCGGATAGATCTCCTCGACCCGGGCTCCCGCCATGTAGCTCGGGATCGGGAGGCCGCGCACGTTCGAGCACACGAGGTTCCCGGGCATGGGCGCGAGCCGCGGCGCGCGGTGGGCCGTCTGCATCACGAGATGGAGTGCCGCGGGTGCGAGCGACTCCCCGAGCGCCGTGATGAACTCGAAGGCCCCGTCGCGCGTTCGCCGTTTGGCGCCGTCGGCGCTCGCATGGATGGCGCGCAGGCGCTCGCCCGGGTCGGCGAGATGGGTCGCAAGGCTGACGGGCATGCTCGTCAGCTGGTTGCCCATGCTCTGGTCCCCCGGATCCCGCAGCGAGACGGGGCACAACGCGACGAGCGACGCCTCGGGCAGCTCCTCGCGTTCGAGCAGCGCGGCCCGCAGCACGCCGCCCACGAGGGCCAGCAGCACGTCGTTCAGCTTGACGTCGAAATGCTTCTTCAGCTCGCGCAGCGGTGCGAGCGGGAGCGTCGTGAAGGCGAGCTCCCGGTGCCGGCTCAGGCGACTCCCGTTCCAGGCCACGCGGGGCACCGCCGGCTCGTCGCGCCGGAGCAAGGCCCGGGGCAACGCAAGCGACTGCGGCACGCGGACCAGGTCGCGCAGCGCGCGGCCCGCGTGGAGCACCATGCGCGACTGCCGGCGAAAGCCGTTCTCGATCACGCGGCGGCTCATCTCCCAGAGCTGCGGCGCGCGGGGCTGCCCCTCCGCCGCATTCGGCGTCGCGCCGACCGGGGTCTGCCCCGGCTCGGGGGAGAGATCCATCAAGATTTCGGTGAGGCCGATGCCCGACTGGCCGTCGACGAGGCAGTGGTGGAGCTTGATCATCACCGCCACGCGACCCCCCTCGAGCCCTTCGATCCACCAGCACTCCCAGAGCGGCCGCGCACGATCGAGGGGCTGGGCGTGCAGGAAGCTCGCGAGCCGCGCCAGTGTGATGCGGTCGCCGGGCGCCGCGAGCGCCACCCGCTGCACGTGCTCGCGGACGTCGAAGCGCGGGTCTTCGACCCAGTAGGCGCAGTCGAGGCCGAAGGGCACTTCGCGCAGCTTCCAGCGAAAGCGCGGGATCATGGCGATCCGTTCACTCAGGACCGCGAGGAACGACTCGAAATCGAAATCGGAGCGGGTCGAGGGGTCGAGGATCGACAGACCCGCGATATGGCAAGGCGCCTCGGGCGTTTCCATCGCGACGAACACGGCGTCGCCGTCAGCGAGCTGATGGATATCCCGGATCTCGGGCGGCGTCATCGCGAACCCGCTCCGTCTTCTGGCATACGGACGTGCATGCGGGGAAGATTGCGCATCGCGGACTCTCCCGGCCGACGCGGCGCAGAAATCCTTCGCCGCGGGCCTGGAATAGACGTTGTCGATCGATCAAAGCTGGGGGGAGCACCGAGGAGAGTAACGGGAAACTCAGCGGGCCGCAGCCCTCGCGGTCGGAAACGCCGAGACCCAGCGTATGTAGTGCGCCATTGCCTGGTCCTCCTCGACGAGCGCTCCGACCTGGAATTGGATGCCCTGGAGTGTTCTGGCATCGTCGGCGAGCAGCACATCGCCGAGCGCGACCTGCCCGGCCAGCCGGCGCGAGAGCTCCGCGGGCGCGACGCCGGGATCCTTCGGAACCCCCGCGACGTAGTAGGTCTGGGCCGAAGTCCCGACCGGGGTCGAGGTAAAAAGACCGATCGTCGTCGTGTCCGCCACCGTCACGTAGGACACGGCGTTCGTGCCCGTCACGCGGATGCGCTGCTCGAACTTCCCCAGCTCCGGCGAGTCGAAGAGGTACTCGAGCTCGATGTGGTGGTCGTCGACGTAGCGCACCTGGCGCGGGTCGAAATCGAATCGGAAGCCGTGGACGTGGCGCAGGTGCATGACGTCGAAGGTGTTGCCGATCGTGAGCCAGGGGGCGAATCCGAAGGCGATCGTCTTGCGGGTCGCGACGATCAGGTCGTCCTCCGCGTAGTCCCGGACCTCGGCCGGCTCGAACAGCGGATGCTCCCCGTTGTAGGCCCAGACGAGCCCGAAGCGCTCGACGCAGGGATAGCTGTGGACGCGAGCGGTCTTCGGGATGGGGCCGGTCGAGGGGATGCCGGTGCAGCGGCCATCCTTCGCGAAGCGAAAATGGTGGTACGCACACCGCAGCTCGTCCTCGACGACTTCGCCCAGGGCGAGGTCGGCCCCCATATGAGGGCAGCGCGACGTGAGCACGACCGGCTCTCCCGATGCTCGACGATAGAGGGCGACTCGGCCGTTCAGGAAGGGCCGGCCGATCGGCTTGTCGGCGGTCAGCTCACTCGAGGTCGCCACCGCGTACCAGCCCTCGTAGTGGGCCTGGTCGGGCTTCAGGTCGGCCGACAGACTTCGCCAAGCTTCCTGCTGCATGACTCCACCTCGCCCGCTGGCTCGTCCGGTCCGAGCTGTGTGTTCGTCGCGCCGCGCCTTTCGAAATGATCCACTTAATATCGGAGCCAGACCCGGAAATCACGGCGCTCGTCCGTCACACCGATCCCCAACGTCCAGCTCGGGGATGGCTCCTGCAACAGCGAATCGGTATCCGACTCCGACCCTGACTCCGACTCCGAATTTCGCATGCGCAGCTCGTAGACCTTCTGGCGGAGCTCACGTCGCTCGTGCAACCGCTTCGACAGCACCGGACCCGCGAGGCCGATCGTGATGGCGCCGAGCACGATCGCGGCCCCCGCCCCCGCCGTGAGACCCCAGCGCGTCTCGTCCGAGCAATCCCAATAGCCCGGACAGTTGTACTGGATCGATACGATCGACGATAGGCCGCCCTGGAGCATTACCGCACCGACGGCGACGCCGGCGATCGGACCCACGAGCGCAATCCCGGTCCGCTGCTGTTCGAGGTCGCGGATCCTCGTCTCGAGCTCCGCATCGCTCAGCGGCTCGGCGCGGGTCGACGGGCTCTGCAGCGCGAGCACGAAGGCGAGTCCGACGACGGCAACGCCTCGCGCCCCTCGCTTCGCCCGGAACGCCCCGCGCTTAATCCAGAATTCCTCGCCGCGACTCCGAGCCCACGGCCGGCTCGACTTCACCGTAACCCACCCACGTGAATCCCGGACGGCCCACACGGTCCCGGGTGGGCGAGCGGGCGTCCCCATGACAGACTCCAGAGCATGAGTCCCACGCCGCTTGCCGCCGGAAGCATCTCGCTGCGCCTCTACGCCGCCGACCTCGAGGCCGGGCAAGTGCTCGAAGAACTGTGTGCCCAGGCCGCAACGGGCGTCCGGGCCGGCTTCGACGGCGTCATGTTCGCCGAGCACCACGGGGGATTCGGCAGCTACCTCCCGAATCCGATCCAGCTCGCCGGCTTCGCCCTCGAGGCGATGGAGACGGGCTGGGCAGCGGCCTGCCCGATCCTGCTGCCGCTGCGGCATTGGTCGCAGACCGCGGAGGATCTCGCCTGGCTGGCCGCGCGTCATCCGGGCCGGGTGGGCGCCGGCTTCGGCGTCGGCGGGCTCGCCCAGGATTTCGAGCTGGCGGACCTCGATTGGTCGGCGCGCTTTCGGTGTTATGTGGAGGCCCTGCCGCAAATCGTCGACGCCCTGCGCGGACGCGCCGAGGAGCCGCTCGCTCGGGACGTGGCGCTGCGCCGCTGCGCCGCACACCCGGTTCCCATCGTCGTCGCCGCTCAGGTTCGCCCCGCCGTCCTGCGCGCCGCGAAGCTCGGGCTGGGACTGCTCTACGACTCGCTCCAGACGACCGAGCATCTGGCCGAGCTCTCGCGCATTCATGACGAAGCCGGGGGACCGCCCGAGCGCATCCTGATCCGGCGGGTCTGGCTGGGTCGCGCGCCCGGCGAAGCGTCGAAGAGCCAGCTCGCGTTCTACAAGAGCTACACGAGCGAAAAGACCCAGTCGAGCTGGGGCGGCGACGAGCTCGTCGCCGCCGAGGATCCCCAAGAACTCGCCGTTCGCCTCGCCGAGGCCGCGCGGCGAACGGGTTGTCAGGCGCTCAATCTGCGCGTCCACCAGGTCGGCGTCGACCACTTCGCCATCCGCGAGCAGATCGAACGCCTCGGCCGTGAGATGCTGCCGCAGCTGCGCGCGCGGCTCTCAGCGAACGCGTGCCAGGCCCCTTCGCTCTTTTTGGGCTGAGGGCTCTTTTTGGGCTGAGGGCTCTTTTTAGGCTGAGGGCTCAGGCCCCGCCCGTCATCGCCTTCGTGAACTGGGCCATGTCGAAGTAGTCGCGCCAGGCCTTGATCTTGTCGCCTTCCAATTCGAAGACGCCCATGACACCGGCCTCGACCCAGCGCCCACCGATCTTGAAGCGATCCGTGCGCTCGTTGAGCACCGTCCCCTTCGCCGACTCGCCCTGGTGGTGGACCCGGAACTCGATCGCTTCCGCCATGCCGACGAAGCTCTCGATCGTCTTGCGGATCATCTCCTGACCGACGTTAGGGGGATCGATCGGGACGTTCGTATAAACCGCGTCCTTCGTGAAGAAGCTCATGATGAGGTCGACGTCCTTCTTGCTCCAGGCGGCGATGAAGTGGTCGATGGTGTCTGAATTTCGGGCCATGAAATGGGCCTCCTCGGATCGGGTTGGGAGCAGGAAGGCGTAGCCCAGCGCCGTCGATTCCGTAAGGAAGCCTGCGGCGCTCGGCTCGCCCGGCCGGGTCGAGGCTTCGCATCGCCACACGAAGGGTGGCATGCTGGGGCCGAGTCCCGGGCCGGCGCTTTGCGTCCCCGATCAGCCGGTGAGAACCCCACATGCTGCGTGAATCGATCCCCGTCCTCCCGATCTCGGACCCCGACTACTGGCAGGCGCCCTACGCCGTCTACCAAGAGCTGCGCGAGAAACATCGCGTCGCGCAGAACGATCAAGGCCACATCGTGCCGCTCCACTGGCAGGACGCCGCCTGGGCCGTCAAGGGATCGGACTTCATCGCGGAGGGGATCGAGGTCCTCGAGCGCCGCGGCTTCAAGCCCGGCGATCCGATGCACACCTGGCGCAGCAACGCGATCGGCGTTATGGTGGGCGAGAGCCACCGCCGCGTCCGCGGACGCGCCACCGGCGCCCTCTCGAAGCGCAACATGGACGCGATCCGCCCCCTGATCCGAAAACACGCCCACGCCCTGCTCGATCGCCTGCAGAATGCGACCGAGCTCGACGTCCA
>JANNQH010000748.1:0-2304 GCA_031400655.1 Deltaproteobacteria bacterium
CGACATCGGGGTCCCGAATCTCGGTGGACCGATCACGACGGCGAGCGGCCTCACCTTCATCGGGGCCACGACCGACGGCTACCTGCGCGCCTTCAAGACCGAGTCGGGCGAGGAGCTCTGGCGGGCCCATCTCCCCGCCGCCGCCCACGCGACACCGATGACCTACCAGCTCGATCCCGACGGCCGGCAGTTCGTCGTCGTCGCTGCTGGCGGACACATGCTGCTCGGCTCGAAGCCGGGCGATGCGCTGGTCGCCTTCGCGCTGCCTAAATGACGCCGTGCTAGATCCCGCCCTCGGCGAGCAGCTGCTTCAGCGCTTCGGCGGCGGGATTCTCGCGCCAGATGATCTGGTCGGCGGGCAACACGCCCCGCGCGACCAGGCGATTCATCACACGCACGACGATCGCCGCATAACGCACGCCGGCCAGCAGCTCGTAGTAGTAGGTGTCGGGCAGCGCAATCCCCGCGGCGGCCGCGTAGATCTCGCGCTGCTCCTCGCGGGTCGGCTCGCCGGGCAGGCGCGGCTTGCCGATCGCCTCGTGCATCGAGCGATCGAAGAGCAGCCACCAGCCGAAATCGATCTCCTTCGGCGCGATCGCGATGTTCTCGAAATCCGTGATGCACAGGACGCGATCGCCCTCGAAGAGCATGTTCCCCGGCCGCGCATCGCCCCAGGAGAGCGCCGGCGCGAGTCCTTCCGGAAGGGTTTTTCGCAGCCATTCGACGCCGCGGTCGAAATCTGGATGGACCCGGTCCAACAGCTCGCGGCGCATGTAGCCCTCCCAGAGGTCGATCTGGCGCTCGAGGGTCGGCGGCTCGTCGGGGTGGACGAGCCACTCGAAGCCGGCGGCGCGCCAATCGATGGTGTGGAAGGTCGCGACGGTCTCGAGGCCGCGGGTGAAGATCGCGCGGCGGAGGGTCGGAGACGCCTCGAAGAAGAAGCCCGCCTCACAGTAGGGCGGGCTCTCCGTCATGACGTCGCCCTTCACGAAATCCATTGCGAAAAAGGGTTGTCCGAGGATCCCGGCATCGGCCTCGTAACCAATCAGGGGGGCGAGGGGAACCTTGCCTGTCGCGATCAGCCCCTGCATGGCGCGGTACTGGATCGCGATCTCGACATCGAGGCCGGGCGCCTGCTGCGGGTAGATCGCGGGCTCGGGATTCTCGATCCGCAGCACGATCTGTCGCTCGATCGGCTTCCCGCCCCGTTCGTAGCGGATGGGGACGAAGATGGTGCGCGCCGAGAATCCCGATTTCGGGAGGCGGAACTCCCCGAGCTCGAGGGATTTCGCGTCCGGCCACTGGCGCGCGAGCCAATCTCGAAAGGGGGCGCGAAGGGCGGCATCGTCGTTCGTCGTCATACGGGTTCTCTGCGGCGAGCGGGTGACCGATGAGGGCTGGAAGGCGGCGCCGAGTGTGGCATATAACGGGGCGCTGAGGCAGCGCCGCGGACGGCGCGCCGGGTGAGGAGACGAGGGTCATGACGGCAGCGACGTTTTTTCTCGGTCTGGCGATCTTCGGCCTCGCGCTCAGTCTCGCCACCTGGTTTCGACTCCGCGTCGCCGGACCGCTGCTCGTCCCGACCTTCCTGGTGGGCTGGCTGCGGGGCGAGCTCGCGCTCCAGATGATCGCCGTCGAGCTGCTGGTCACCGGGGGCTTCCTCGCGCTCGGCGTTCAGCGGGAGACGGCAGGGCAGGTCGGCCTCGGCCTGACCCTCCTGTCCTGGGGGCTGCTCGTCGCTTGTCACGTGCGCGGCGTCCAGTCGGGCCGGATCCTGGCGGCGGCGCTGGCGCCGATCGGGATCGCGCCGGAAGCCGACGTCTCGTCTTTCCATGGTTTCCTGCACCCCTTCGCCTTCGGCCATCCCGAGGTGCGCTCGATCCGGGACATCGAGTACGGCCCATCGCTCCCCGGCGACAAGGGCGGGCGCAATCGCCTCGATCTGTACCTGCCGAGAGAGGCGCTCCCCGGCGAGCGGCGTCCCGTCCTGCTCCAGGTTCATGGCGGGGCCTGGATGATCGGCGACAAGCGTGAGCAGGGGCGGCCCTTGATGACGCATCTGGCGTCCCGGGGCTGGGTCTGCGCCGCGAGCAACTATCGGTTGAGTCCCCTGGCCACGATGCCCGACCCGGTCGTCGATGTGAAGCGCGCGATCGCCTGGCTGCGAGAGCACATCGCTACGTACGGCGGCGATCCCGATTTCATCTGCATCACAGGCGGCTCGGCAGGCGGCCACCTCTCGTCGCTCGCCGCCCTCACGGCGAACGATCCCCGCTTCCAGCCCGGGTTCGAGGCGGTCGATAC
>JANNQH010000749.1:0-1999 GCA_031400655.1 Deltaproteobacteria bacterium
CGCCGTACCGCGTCGAGCAGGATCTCACGGTCGGCGAACATCACATCCGCACGCCGCGACGCGACGCGATCGACGCCCACGTCGAAACTATCGATCGGATCGATGGTGGCGGTCAGGTCGAAATCGTCGATCGCATGCTGGAGCCAGACCGCCGCTCGGCTCTTCGCGACCACGGCGAAGGTCCGCTTCTGCATGACCTGCCCGAGCGAGGCCCGCCAACGCGGCTCGAACGGCTTGGGCTCGCCCGCGAGAACCGCCCGAAGGCGTGCCGGCGCGTCGTTGCGGATGAGCGCTCCGACGCCGCCCGGGAAGATCGGGATCGAGAAGGAGACCTTCTCGCGAAGCTCAAGCGTCGGAGTGCCACCCCCACAGAGCAGATCGACATTGCCGTCCCGCACGGCATCGAAGCGCGTCTCGGCCTCGACAGCGATGAACTCGCTCCGCAGCGGCTTCCCCAGCTTCTGCTGCAGATCAGTCGCAATCCGTTCGCATAGCGCCACCGCATAGCCAGCAGGCTTTCCCGATTCGTCGCGATACGAGAACGGACGGGCCGCCGTCAGATACCCCAGTCTCAGGACTCCCGTCTCGCGCACTCGATCGAGTGTCGCGGCCGAAGCGCCCGCTCCGGTCACGAGCAGAAGAACGCTCGACGCGAGGCATCCGGCAGCGAGTCTGGCCAGCGCACCCCGACGCCCGCAAGGTCTCCCCGATCGTACAAGCTGCATGGTGTCTCCTCTTTCCACTCTTTCCGTAGCTTCCATGAAGTGCTCTCCTCGCCCTGCTCAGGCCGACTGCCTGGGCTGTGCCTTCGCCGCCGACGCCAATTCGAAGCGCGGCGCGAGGAACCCGTAGATCAGGTAGCCGAAGCCCATTACGAGCATCCCACCGAGCACTGCTTCCATGCCCGACGCATAGATCGCGAAGATGCTGTAGAGCAGCGCCACCACCATCACGGCGACGTTCAGTCGATAGGTCGACTGCGCGGTTCCTGCCTTCTTCATCATGACCACCAGAGCCGACAGCGCCATGATGTAGGGCACCACGTTGGTCACGACCGCGAGGTTGACGAGCGAGTAGAACTGCTCTGACAGCGTGGGCGAAATCGTGGACAGGGCGAGCAGCGTCTGCACGACGCCCATCACGAGCATGCCCATGATCGGCGCGCCCAGCCCGTTCACCTTCGTGAAGAGCGTCGGGAACATGCGGTCTTCCGCGGCCGACTTGGCGGTCATCGCGATCGTGAACTGCCAGCCGAGCAGCGATCCCAGGCAAGCCATCACCGCGAGACCCATGATGATGGAGCCCACGATCGGGTTGAACATCCGTGCATAGACGAGACCGAAGGGACCGGTCGACGCCGCGAGCTCGGCGTTGGGCACGATTCCCTGGATCACCGTCGTGGAAAGCACGTACACCACGGCCGCACCGAGCGTGCCGAACAAGCACGCGAGAGGGACGTCCCGCTTAGGGTTCTCGACCGCGTCCGAGTTTTGGGCCGCCGACTCCATGCCGAGGAACGCCCAGAGCGTCAGCGAGATGCTCGAGCCCATGCCCTCACCGAGACTCATGCCGCTGGGATTCCAGGCGGCGGCGAACGTCTCGGAGCTGAACCAGAACCAGCCGATCACCGAGAGCCCGGCCACGGGGATGATCACGCCCCACACCGTGATTGCACCGATCTGGCCGGTCACCTTGGGCCCACCGAAATTCGCGACCGTCGTGAGCCAGATCAGGACGATCACGCCGATCGTGGTGGCAATCGGCGCCGAGGTCAGCCACGGGAAGAAGGTCGCCAGGTATCCCACCGCCGAGATTGCGATCGCGACGTTCCCGATCGCGAGCGAGAAGAAGTAGAGGTAGAAGGTCATGAAGAAGCCCGACTTGCCGTGGGCCTCCTCGGCGTAGGCAGCCATGCCGCCGGATCGGGATTGCAGAACGCCCGCCTGGGCGAACCCGTACGCGATCGCCATCGAGCCCACTGCCGTCACGATCCACGACA
>JANNQH010000750.1:0-4802 GCA_031400655.1 Deltaproteobacteria bacterium
CCCCCCTCTATATATTTTGGCGGGGGGGGGGGGGGGGGCGCTGGCCTGCGCGCCCCCCCCCCCCACGACGCCCCCACGCCGTGACCCCGGGTGGACGGTGTGGACTCCCGAGCTGACTCGGAATTCCGAGACAAAGGAACGAAAATGCTGCGACCCCTCAGCCTGATTGCGATCGTTCTCCCCGCCCTCGTGGGATTTTCAGGCACCGCGAACGCGGTGTCCTACGGCAGCTTCAGTGATCCGACGGGAACCGTCTCGTACCTGAACGTGCGGGATGTGAACGGCCTGTTCGGGGCGCCCTCCGTCAGCCTGGACAGCCTTGACTTCACACCGACGACCTACCAGGCGCAGTGCACCCAGTGCCCCACTGGCGTGACGACCTCGGACATCCTGACCCTCGACATCCAGACCAACTCCGGCAGGCAGATCGACAAGCTCCAGATCAGCGAAGGGCTCGATTACGTGATCCAGTCCTTCGATACCGCCGGCTTCGCGTCAGTCAGCGTGATCGCCAACGTCTTCATCGACATCATCAACGTCAACGGACTTCCCGTGAACGGGATCAACGCGAACATCCCGATCCTGTTGACGCCAGCGAATAACGCCTCCGTGTTTGGTCTCGGCGCACAAGCTAACGGCGTGATCCTGGGCAACACCGGGCTGATCGATCTACAGCAGATCCTCGTAGGTGCCGGTGGGTCCGGCGAGATCACTGGCTTACGCGTCAGCTTCGACAACACGTTGCAGGCCTTCCACGACGGCAGCGGCGGCCAGGCCCTGATCCGTAAGCGCGACGCGGACTTCGTTTCGCTCACGGTGGTCGGGAGCATCGTCAACACCCCCGAGCCCACGACGGCAGTGCTCCTGATGGGCGGATTGGCGTTGCTCGCTCGGCGCCGACCGCAAGGCTGAGCACGACGCCGCGTCGGCACGCGCGCCGGGCTTTGACGAATGCTTTGATTCAGAGATGCGCAGGGCGGGGGCAGGCGGAAGCGGCGTCCCGCCCTGCGTTTTCATTTTCGGCGATCCGGAGTAAAGGCATCACGCGAGCTCCGGATGCAATCTGAAGAGTCTGACGAAATGGGTTCGACAGGACGACAGGGATCCAGGCATGCCGCGGGCGCGGGGCGTCTTTCGAGACGCCGACTGCGCTTCGGGCGGACGCTCGCCGCGTGCATCACGGCCGCGGGTTTCGTCATCGGTCCGCTCGCACCCGCCGCGCACGCCATCCTTGCGAGCGACGGTGGACCCTTCGCCACGCGCCTGACCTCGACCCAGGGGCTCACATCCGGCGAAGCTGCGCTCTACGCCCTGCTCGGCCAGTTCCGTGGCTTTCTCGGAACCCCGATCGACGCGACCCATTTCATCACCGCCAAGCACATCGGCATCGCCCCGACCGACACGATCAGCTTCAGCCAGGGTCCCAACGTCGGTAGCTACTCGATTCTCGGCTGGGTCGACGACCCGGGATCGGATCTGCGGATCGTGGAGATCGCCGGGACGTTCCAGAGCTGGGTGCCCCTCAGCGGGTCCAGCTACGAAGCGAACAAGACGGCGACGATCTTTGGCCGCGGCGGCGCGCCGCTCGAGTCGGTCATCGTCGGTTCCGAATTGAAGGGCTGGACCGCCGACGCCCCGGACGGCCAGATCAGCTGGGGGCGAAACGTCATCGCAGGGACCCTCCTGGCGAACAACATCTACGCGCGCTTCGAGATCAACGGTCTCCCCCAGGAAGCGGGCCTCACCATCGGCGACTCGGGAGGCCCCTGGTTCGCCCCCGACGGCCAGGGACTGATGCGCTTGATCGGCGTCTCGTTCGCGGTCACCGGCCCCTATCAGCTCGACGTCGCCGGCGCGCCGAGCGGGATTCCGTTCCAGGCGGCACTCGTCGATCTCGGCGGACTCTGGGTGGGTGACGTCGGAGATGAAGTGTTCATTACCGACAATCCGGTCAATGTCGTGAGCGTGGCGATTGCGTCGCGCATTTCGAATCGGATCAGCTGGATCTCGAACTACATCGATCTCACGACGGAGGACACGGACCGGGACGGCGTCTTGAACCAGTTCGACAATTGTCCCTGGATCTCGAACGCCAATCAGGCCGACAACGGTGGGCTCGGCTCCAGCACTACACCCGACGGCATCGGCAATGTATGTCAATGCGGGGACGTGACCGGTGAAGGACAGGTCAACGATACCGACGCGGCCTTCATCAAGCGCCATACGCTCGGCCTCTCCGCCCCGCTCTTCATCGTGCCCAACAACTGCGATGTCACGGGCGAGGGGACGTGCAACGGGACCGATGCGACCCTGATCCGCCACGCGGCCATCGGAAACGTCAGCCCGCGGTTCGGTCAGAACTGTCGGAACGCAATACCGTGACCCCGCGAGTGCGACCGTCGCATGGCATGGAAAGGACAGCCGGATCATGACTCGCCCGTCGCGCGCACTGCTCGCCGTTCTCGCGTGCATGATCTGCATCGCCGCCGATCCGAGCCGGGCGAATACGCTCAGGATCTACGAATCGTCGGTCGGACAAGGTCAGGTGCGCTTGATTCCCGGACCCGTCACGAACGCCTTGATCGATCTCGACTACGCGCCGGCCAGCGCGGAAGGCGGGAAGCTCTACGGCGTCAGTGAGGTCGAGATCGAGGCGACGGGCAATCTGGTGCTCTCGCCGACAGGCTTTGCATGTCAGGCAATTTCGTGTCTTTACACGCCGCAGCCTTTCGTCGCGGGCAAACGGATCCGTGTCACGGCGGGCAACGATCTCGCCGGCGAGACCGTCGCAGCCGCGAACTTCCTCCGGATCGGTGTCACCGGTAGCACGGGTCATATCGTGCTCGTCCGTGGCGAGTATCTCGACGGTACCGGCGCAGCCGGCAGTGTGGGAGCTACCCGCACCCTGGACGCCGCGCCGCTCGTCACCGTGCCCGAGCTGGAGGGCGCCGCGGGGCTCGCGGCCGGCTGCGGACTGCTCGCCCTGGCCAGCCTCCGCAAGCGTCTCCGCGCGTTCGCCCATCCGCTCGCTCGCGGCGCTACGAGAGCTTGAGCATCAGCTCGATCGGAACCCGCGCCTGGCGGGCGAGCTCCTCGGGCACGCTCACCTGAGGCCCGTCGTTCGCGAGGCACTGATAGAGCTTCTCGAGCGTGTTGAGCCGCATGTAGGGACAGCGGTTGCAGGCGCAGCTCTCGTCGAGCCCCGGCGCCTGGAAGAGTCGCTTGTTGGGCACCCGTTTCTGGATCGCATGGAAGACGCCGTCCTCGGTCGCGATGATGGCGGTCCGATCCGGAAACTGGACGGCACGCTCGATGATGCCCGTCGTGCTCGCGATGAAGTCCGCCTGGTCGAGCACCGCCTGCTCGCATTCCGGGTGCGCCAGCACCTCCGCGTCGGGATGCTCGAGCTTGAGCTTCGCGAGGCCCTTGGCGCTGAACAGCTCGTGCACGATGCATGCGCCGGGCCACACGATCAGATCGTTTCGCCCCGTCTCCCGCGCGACCCAACGCGCCAGATGGCGGTCGGGGGCGAAGATCAGCTTCTCGCCCTTGAAGTACTCGACCATCTTCACGGCGTTCGACGAAGTGCAGATCAGGTCGCTCATCGCCTTCACCGCCGCGGATGCATTGATGTAGGTCAGCACCTTTGCGCCCGGATGAGCCGCGACGAAATCCTTGAACTTGTCCGCCGGACAGCCGTCGGCCAGTGAGCAGCCCGCATTCATGTCCGGCACGATCACCGGCAGCCCCGGATTCAGGATCGCCGCGGTCTCGGCCATGAAATGCACACCGCAGAAGACGATCCGCTCGCAATCGATCTTCTGGGCCGCGCGCGCGAGCTGGAGCGAGTCGCCGACGAAGTCCGCGAGATCCTGGACCTCCGATTCCTGGTAGTAGTGGGCGAGCAGGACGGCGCCCTTTTTGCGCTTCAGCTCGCGGATCGCCTCTTCGAGGTTCTCGGTCACGGGGTTCTCCAGCACGGGCGGCGGTCGGATGCGAGCCGAAGCTTACCAGCCCTCGCGCGGCGGGTGCTCGATCAGCAGGGTCGGCACACCGTGCACAGGCTCGCGCAGACTGCAGACCCGAGTCCCGGGCTTGTGCCCCGCGCGCAGCTCCGAGACGTCGAGCCCCGCAGCTCGCAGGCGGGCCTGGAGAGTCTCGATCCCGGCCACCTTCCAGGCGAGCCCATGGAAGACGTCCATCCCGGGGGCAGCAGACTGCTCTGCGAGCGTCGAGGCGACCTCGATCGTAATCCCTCCCAGCCGGAAGAACAGGAGTCGCAGACCGCGCTCGGCAAAGCTTCGATCGAGTGCGAGCCGGATTCCGAGCTCCTCGCCGAAGAAGCGCCGCGCCCGTTCGGGGTCCCGGGTCGCCACCACGACGTGATCGAGACCGCGCACACGGGCCGCGGGGGCGCCTTCCCGGAGTGCGGGGGGCGCTGCGGGGGCGTCGAGCTCGCTCACGAGTTCGATCGACACGGTCGGGCTCGCGACGAGCCCGGGGACGCGACTCGCGTCCGGCGATTGGCCGAGGGTAAAGCGCAGCCCGGCCATTCCCTCCTGGCCGCTGGCCGGCAGGCGTGTCGAGCAGGCGGTGGGGCTCCGGAGCTCGAGGCGCATGTTCGAGAGCACGAAGGTCGCGACGGGCGCAGCCTGCGGCGCATCCGGGACGGTGGCCGGTGAGACGCCCAGCAGGCGCGCGTAGTCCCGAACGCCGACCTCGAGATCCGCGACGTCGATCACCACGCTGTGGAGCCCGGTCAACATGCCGCAAACATCGCACGTCTTTTTCGCTATTCCCTG
>JANNQH010000751.1:0-16796 GCA_031400655.1 Deltaproteobacteria bacterium
TCCGGCCGCAGGCCACGGGTGTCGCGCAGATTCCAGCGCAAGGTCACGCGGGTACTCGAGGTATTGACGTGCTGACCTCCGGGCCCGCCGGATCGGCTCGCGAGCTCGACGAGCTCCGATGCGGGGATGTGGTTGCCGCCGCCGAGCGACAGATCTCCCTCCCAATCCTCGCCCGCCATGCGCCCGTGCCCCCGCCTGAATGACCGAAACCGGGCATCCGGTCCCACCTCGATCGCACTACAGACTCGACTCCCGCCTGACGATTCCAGCCAAGGGCGATCCGCACCCCATCGCGGCGGCCCCTTCGAAGTCGGAACAGGCGAAGTCGGAACAGGAAAGCGCGAAGTCGTGAACCCGTCGACCCAAAAGACCGCTTCCGAGCGCGCCGTCCTCTGCCAGCGTGGCGGCGAGCTCGCCGACTTCGCACCGCTGCTCGCAGAACTCGGCGTCGCCGTCGAGATCCAAACAGGCGACCTGCCGAGCGCCGAGCTGCTAGTGGGGGCACGCCTCGTCATCGTCGCCGGTCAGCGCCTCGTGGAAAACCGCGCTCCCACAGTCCAGCGCTGGCCCCGCACGATCGCGGTCGTCAACGATGGAAGCAAGACCCTTGCGGCCCAGCTCAATCGGATCGGCGTCGCGATGGTCGTTCGCCGGCCGATCCATCCGCGTACCCTGCGGCTGCTGTTGCTCCACGAGCTCTATTGCGGACCCGAACGCCGGATCCGGAAACGCGTCTTGATCGGGCATCCGATCCGCGCGGGTGTCGGCCTCTTCAAACAGGACGCGACCCTGCTCGAGCTCTCGCGCACGGGCGCGCGCATCTCGCTCGCGAATCCACCCAAGATCGGCACGGCGATCCAGTTCGTGCTCGGCAAGGAGCTGACCAACTCGAAGCCAATCAAGGTCCAGGCGAAGGTCGTGCGCTGCGTGCGTCCCGCCGGCGGCTCGGGCCGCGGAGAGGGCGAGATCGGACTCTCACTCAGCGACGCCGGGGGCCTCGCAGGACCGATCCAGGCGATTCTCGACCGCTTCGCCAGCGGGCCGGCCTCGATCGGTACGTCACCCCGAAGTCCGATCGAAATCCCGTCCCCCCGAAGCGCATCCGCCTCCGTGCCGGTGCCCGCGTCCGTGTCCAAGCCCTCGCAAGCGCCGCAGAGCACCATGTCCCCGCCGTCGGCTGAATCGCGACGGCTTCCCCCGAGCTACCAACCCGACCAGACCATCGCGCAGGCACCGCCGGCCCCCGAAGGCCCGCATCACGGCCTCGCCACGCCGGATCGGATGGACCAGATCCCTTCGTCCGAGGCCTCCTTCGACGCCGTCGAGACGCAGATCGAGATCCTCGACGCCGACTTCGATGTACTCGAAACCGGAGAAGACTCGGACGCCGACTTCGACTTCGAGCTCGACGAGGAGTTTCACGGCGAAGCGAGCGACGAAACGTCCCAGCCCGGCGACCGACGCCAGTCCATTCGCGTTCCCTACGCACAACGGGTCGTGGCCCTGGGCGAGCAGGCCGCGCGGGTCGTCGTCGGGCGCGATCTCTGCTTCGGCGGAATGCGCATCGCCGCCAATCCCACCATCGCGGTCGGCGACGTCCTTCGGATCGCACTCCACGCCGGAACCGAGACGGAGCCCCTGGTCGTGCTGGCCGGAGTGGAACGCGACGACGGCAACGACGGCCTCGTCCTCGCTTTCGCCTCGCTGACCGCAGGCCAGCGAGATCGACTCGAGAAGATCATCGCCGCGAGCAGCGCGATCCAGAGCGCCGGAGACCACGCGGACGAGAGCGAATCGCTGGTCGTCGGCGAGCTGCTCGCGCGCGTCGCGCGCGGACGTCCCACCGCCTAGCGCATATCACCCATCGCCGATCGGGCGAACTGCCGGATCGCCGATTCGACTGCGCGGCGATTGCACACGACTTGCCAGGCCGCGACAGTCAGCGACCTCGAGCCGGTCGTGTCGATCCTGATTTCCGTGCGTGTCGACGAGATGGCTCCAGTTCGCAATTGCGGCCGTCGATGTCGCCCGCATGGCGAATTTCCGAGGACCTGCCGCAGACTTCCGCTCCGGCTTCACGCTGATCGAGCTGATGATCGTGGTCGCCATCATCGGTCTGCTCTCGTCGGTCTCGATCCCGCTCTTCAGCCGCTATCAGCTCCGCTCGAAATCCTCCGAGGTCAGGACCAATCTCGGCGCCATCCGCCTGGTCCAGGAAGCACATCATTCCGAGCACGGTAATTACCTTCCCGCAAACGCGGAGCCGCCCCTGATCCCCGGCGCGAGCCCGGCCCCCTTCGACATCATGGGGACCGACTACGCCGAGATGGGCTGGAGCCCGGAAGGCCGGGTCTACTTCTCCTATGCCGTCGCGACCTCCCCCGATGCCAGCGGCTACACCGCGGATGCCGCGGCGGACATCGACGGCAACGGCATCGTGCAGATCTGGGGCTATTCGAAGCCCGACCCGCTCGGCGCGTTGACGATCGGCGGGCTCGGCTGTGATCCCACGCTGCTCGACCCCGAAGTCGTCGGCAGCTGCGACGTCGGGAGCCCGGCCTTCTGAGCTTCGACAAGCGTTCCGAGCCCTCCGAGGTGACGCATCCGATGGTTGAATCGAGCGAGAGCCCGCGGCACGAGGACGAGCTACGACCGGCGGCCGACGCGCCCCTCGCCAGGCGTCTCGAACGGCTGCGCGCGCTGCGTTCGGCGTTCGGTGCACTCGCGCCCGCTGCGGTCTCCGAGACGGGGCACGCGATCGCCGCGGCAGGTCGTGCCCTGACCCAGCGCCTCTCCCAGACGCGCCACGAACGCGATTCGCTCGCGCCCGCTGACCAGGGCGGAATCGACGCCGCCCTCGACGCCTTCGAGTCGTCGATGCGGGCGCTCGCCCGCAGCGTCTCCGTTCCCCAGCTCCGGTCGACGCTTCCAGGGCGCCTCTCGAGCGATCGCCGCAGCGTCCTCGACCTGCTCGACCTGCTCCTCGGCGCTGGACTCCGCAGCGATCCGGACTGGGGCAACCGGATCGGCACGCTCGACTACCTGATCACGCTGCTCTGCACCCATGGCGCGCGCTGCTCGGGCGGAGTCACACACGACCCGATTGCGCTGACGCCGCGGCTTTCCGAGATCTGCGAGCGCGCCGAGGAGATCGTCGACGCACGCCTCGACGACGCCCAGGCCAAGTTCTTCGCCGCCGCTGGCATGGACCGCGAGAGCCTGCACGAGGAATTCCAGCAACGGACCTGGCGGCAGCGCAAGGTCGACCTCGGTGGACTCTTCTTCGCCCCGCGCATCCTGCGCGCGATCATCACCTACAACGCGGCGCTGCTTTCGCGCGTCACCGACGAGATCCTCGACGCCGGCGACTGGGGCGTCGTCGCTCCCGAGAGCCGCAATGGCGAGGAAATCGAAACACCCGGCGGCTCGCTCTTCGCCTCCAAGCGACTGCGCCGGATCGCCTCAGCCGCCGGACAGCGCGCCCGGGGCGAGGACGCGCCGGACAGCGCCGAGATACGCATCGTCGCGGCCCTCGAGTTCGACGACCTCGACGCCTCCGAACGAGAGGCCCTCGGCCGGGAAACCGTCGGTACGCTGGAAGATCCGATCGGCACCGCGATCCTGATCGGACTGCTGTGTCGATCGCTCGCCGTCTTGTCGATCGATCTCCAGGACTTCGGGATCTGCCCGGACGACGTGTCGGACGTCTGGCTCCAGGAGCTCGATCAGATCTTCCAGCGGGAGATCGACGACAAACATGCTCACGACGCCTACAAGCAGGCCTGTGCCCTCGCGGAGCTGAAGAACAAGTTCCTGCTGGCCCCCCTCGCCGATCGACTCCGCGAGGAGCGCAGTCTCACGCAAGCGCCCACGCGCACGGCGAACACGTCCGGCAGTGGGCCCGCATCCCTGACCATGGCGAGCCCGACGCCGGCGTCGGCCGCACCGCCCAGGTCGGAGCGCACGGACCGAGCGATCAAGCGCGCGAAATCCGCGAAGCCGGGCAATCACGAGCGCGCACGCGATCTCGTCCGCGAGGCGCTGGACGAGGATCGCCGTGGACGAGACAAAGTCGCGGCCACTCACAGCGACCGGGGCGGCTGGTCGAGCGCGCGCATGGGACAGACCGCGCTCGCAGCGTTCGCGATCGCAGCGGCGGCCGTGTTCTACCGCGGGCGCCCGGAGCCCGATTTGAAGGCCTTCAGCCACGCGCAGCTCGAGCTCGTCTCGACCTTTCTGGTCGCGGGACATCGAAACGGCGACGGCCGCGGTCCCGGATTCGTCGGGACCCTCGACGAAAGCTGGAAGAGCTTGCCCCACGAAGGGCGACAGGCCGAAGCCGAAGCCCTGGTTCACCGCCTGCGCGAGCACGGCCTGCAGCAGGTCATGATCTACGACCGCGACCAGAGCCTGCGGATCCAGGCGATCGGATCACAGCCCGTCCGCGCGCTCTAACGATCTCGGCTCGGATAAGCGTCGGAGGCCGGAGGTTTGCCTGCCGCTGCGGCCGCCGCGCAGGCACGCAGCTGTTCGGCGGCCGGCGGTGAGAGCTCGGCGATCAGTACGAGCGCTCCGTTCGGACATGCCTGGCGACCCGCCCGCACCCGCTCCCGATCGCGCGGCGAAGTCCAGGCGACGATCACGAAATCCGCTTCCTCCGCCGCGCTCGTCGCGGAGGACGCGAGCACGCCAATCCAGCACGCGAGCGGGGGACGGTCCTCGGCATCGAAGTAGCCCCGGCTTGCGATCTCGGCTTCTCCGGTGTTGAGCGAGCGCCCTGGGCGATGACAGACGAAATCGGCGTCCTCGAGCAGAGCGGCCCGGTGCGCCAGGTCCGACGGACCCGACAGGTCGACCGAGAGCGCTGCGACGGCCTCGCGCCGGAGCGTATCGATCGTTTCGAGCAGGGCGAGCGCAGCGACGCGAGTCGGCGCGCTGTCGAGCTCTTCGATTTCCAATGCGAGCAAGGCCGATTCGAGCACTTCGGGACCGAGCCGATCGTGGCGCGCCAGGTCGGCGAGCAGCGAGAGCCTCACCTCGATCCGCTCGCATTCCAGCGGGTCGAAGCGAGCGAAACCTCCCCCCGCGACACGGCGTTCGAGCAGGTTCACCATGCCGACAAGATCCCCGACGATGCCTTCGGGGTCAACGCGGGCGGCCGCGACGGCCGATCCAACCGTCGCCTGCGCGCGTGCAGCCGGCGACCCAGATTGTTAGTCTCGCGCACATGCGCTCGGAAGCCATCGACGAGCTGATCAGCACCTACCTCAAGGTGCCCGCGCGCGTTAGCTGGAAGGGTGCGCTCGGCGATTCGGTGCGGGGGACCTTCGTCGGGGGCCGGCTCGAGCTGGCGGGGGTCGCCGTGTTGGCGCTGCCCTGCCAGCGGCTCGTGCTCGAGAGCGAGCGATTCCAGTTCACACCGGGACTGCCCGCCCGCATCCGGGCCGTCGGCCCAAAGCTCGAGATCACGATCGAGCAGGCACAGATCGATCGCTGGCTCGCCCGGGCGCGGGCGCCCTTCTCGCTCACACTCCGCGCGGACGGGGTCGAGCTGGCGCTCGACGTGGCGGGCTATCCCCTGACACGCGCGCAGGCCGAGCTCTGCATCGACCGCGGCTGGTTCGTGCTGCGCCCGCGACACGCATCGCTCTTCGGATTCGAGAACCGTCTCGCGACGCTCTTTCGGACCTTCTTCCCGATGCCCCGGCTCGCGCGCGAGACGCGGCTCTCGGCGATCCGCCATCAGGCGGGTGCCATCGCGCTCGAGCTTTCACTCGACGATTTCGAAGAGGATTTGAGCCCGGGCCTCGTCGGGCGCCTGCAGCAGCGATTCCTGCCGCTCCCGGGCCTCTTCAGCGCTCGCGCGTGAAGACTTTCTTGCGCTTCGTTTCCTTCAGCTTCGCCTTGCGCTTTTCCGAGTCCTGATAGTGGCCCCACGGAAATTCAGGCTGCAGGATCGGCTTGAAGTCGGGCGGCGTCTCGAAGGGACAGGTCAGGAACTCGAAGAGGCCGATCGTCTCCGTCATGACGACCCATCCGAACCCTTTGACGACGCCCCAGGTCGCGCCGACGAACGGCCCGTGGGCGCGCGTCGTCTCGATCACCTTGGCGGGCAGCACGATCACGCCGGTCGTCAGGTTGGCGAGGCCGCGCCCGAGCTTGCGCGGCGAGGAGCCCTCCGCCTCCGCCGTGGCGTCAGCGGCCCCGAGCAGAGCGAAAACCAGCACGAGCACCGTCATCGCGGACCCGAAACGAGCTGCCGAGCGTGCACGGCGGCGGATGCGAAGCGACGGCGAATGGGACATCAAGATCAGGTTCCTCGGGCGGTCCAGCGGTCGCGGCGACGACCCACGCGGATCTCGACTTCCATCGTCTGGAAGCCCGAGAAGCTGTAACCAGAGAGCGCGAACGCGCGTACCGATCGAAGCTGAGGCCCGGCTTCCGCCCGGATGGATCTTTGACCCTGCGGGGGCAGGGCGGCGACCGGACCCGATCCGGTGCGCACCGATGTCACCGCGGCCGACGCATTGGTATCTGTCCCACGAAAGATCCTTCCGCTTCCCGCATCACGCGGGCCGGCGACGTGAGCGCAGCCGAGGTGCAGAATGGCCGTGTCGAAGATTCCCGAATCCCAGGTGACCGACGAAGCGATCGTCCTGAATCGGCGCGAGGTCCTGCGGCTCGGCGCGCTGACGACGATCGCCGCCGCGCTCGCGGGCTGTCCCGCCGCCGACGAGGCCGGCGCCGCGAGCGAAGTCCCCGCGGCGCCTCTGGCAAAGCTCGAGGGGGTTCCGCCCGCGGCCGCGGCCTATCGCGTCGACGCAAAGCCGACCGACTACGAGGACGCCACGCGCTACAACAATTTCTACGAGTTCGGCACCGACAAGACCGACCCCTCCGAGAACGCGCACACGCTTCGAGCGTCTCCCTGGTCCGTGCTGATCGACGGAGAAGTCGATAAATCCGGCCGCGTTCCCCTCGAAGACATCCTCGCCGCTGCCCCGCTCGAGGAGCGCATCTACCGCCTGCGCTGCGTCGAGGCGTGGTCGATGGTCGTGCCCTGGGTCGGGATCCCGCTCGCAAAGGTACTGGCGCGCTATGCGCCGACGTCGCAGGCACGTTATGTCGAATTCGAGACCCTCGTCGATCCCGAGCAGATGCCGGGGCAGCAGCGAAACGTGATCGACTGGCCCTATCGCGAAGGGCTCCGCCTCGACGAGGCGATGCATCCGCTCGCGTTCCTCGCGGTCGGGATGTACGGCCGCGTGCTGCCGAATCAGAACGGCGCGCCGATCCGACTCGTCGTTCCCTGGAAATACGGCTTCAAGAGCATCAAATCGATCGTCCGGATCCATCTCACGGCGACCCAGCCCCGCACGAGCTGGAACGATCTCCAGCCGAGCGAGTACGGCTTCTACGCGAACGTGAATCCCGACGTCGATCATCCGCGCTGGAGTCAGGCGCGGGAGCGTCCGCTCGGCGGCTTCCGCAAACAGCCGACGCTGCCCTTCAACGGCTACGGGGAGCAGGTGGCGAGTCTCTACGCCGGCCTGGATCTGCGACGGAATTTCTGATGCGCGGCCCGGTCCCGGAGAAACGGATCCAGGCTCTGGCGGTGGCGCTCGCGTGCCTGCCCGCGGCGGTGCTCCTCGTGCGCTTCACGACGCAGGGCGTCGGGGCCGACCCGATCAAGGAGCTGACGCACACGACGGGCGATTGGGGCCTGCGCTTCGTCTTCCTCTCACTCGCGATCACGCCGCTCCGGCGCTTTTCCGGCTGGCGTTTCGTCGCCCCCCTGCGGCGCACCTTCGGTCTCGCGGGCTTCGCCTACGCCGCGGTCCACATGCTGACCTGGTCGGTCCTCGACCTCGGTCTCGACCCCACCGCGATCGTCGAGGACCTGACCGAGCGACCCTACGTCATGGCGGGCATGGCCACGTTCCTGATCCTCAGCGCGCTCGCCGCGACCTCCACCCGGCGCGCGATGAAGCGCCTCGGCCGGCGCTGGCTGACCCTCCATCGCTCGGTCTACGCCGCCGCCGCCCTGGCCCTGCTGCATCATTTCTGGTTGATCAAGGCCGACTACCGGCCCGCCCTCGTCCACGCCGCGATCCTCGCCTCGCTCTGCGGTGCGCGCATCCTCTGGCGCCTCACCCGGCCGGCCGCCGCGATCGCTCCGCCCGAGGCACGGGCGTCGCGCTGATCGCTCGCGCTTGCCGCCCGTGCGGCCCCAGCGCATTCTCCCGCCGGCCCGACCCCACCGCCCGGCGAATGCACGCGGAGAAGCGATGAACCAAGACGAAATCTCCGTATCCGCCACGTTGTCCGCCTGGGAGGACGCGGCCGGGGGCAGCTCCTTGACCACAGAGGGCGACCAGTCGGACGTGCACCTCGTCCGCGCCGGCGATCGCGAGATCTGGCTCGTCGGCACCGCCCACGTCTCCCAGCGCTCGGTCGAGCTCGTGCGAGAGGTCATCACTCGCGAACGGCCCGACCTCGTCTGCATCGAGCTCGACGCCGGGCGCTACGAGGCGCTCTCCCAGGAAAAGCGCTTCGCCGAGCAGGATCTGCGCGAGGTGATGAAGAAGAAGCAGATCGCCACGTTGATGCTGAACCTGATCCTGGCCTCGTATCAGCGGCGCCTCGGCCTCAAGCTCGGCGTCGCTCCGGGCAGCGAGCTGCTCGAAGCCGCGCGCGTTGCGGAGCAGCTCGGGATTCCGATTGCGCTGTGTGATCGCGAGGTGCGCGTGACGCTCCGGCGCGCCTGGAAATCGATCTCGTGGTGGCAGCGCGTTCGACTGCTTTCGGAGCTCGCCGCGAGCATGCTCGAGAGCCCGGACGTGAGCGAGGAGGACCTCGCACGACTCCGCAATCAGGACGTCGTCTCCGAGGTCATGAACGAGCTCGGACGCCTGATGCCGGACTTGAAGCGGGTGCTGATCGACGAACGCGACGCCTATCTCGCCCACAGGATCCTCGAAGCGAAGGGCCGTCGCATCGTCGCCGTCGTCGGGGCGGGCCATGTCGAAGGCATGAAGGGTCGCCTCGAGCGGGGCGAGCGGGCGGATCTCGCGGAGATCGAATCGATCCCGCCCGACTCGTTCGCCTGGAAGCTCGCGGGGTGGTCGATCCCGGCGTCGATCGTCGGCGCGATCGGGTGGATTGCGTGGACGCAGGGGCCGCAGGCGGCGGGCGAGAACGTGTTGATCTGGTTTCTCGCCCATGCGGTTCCGACGGCGATCGGCGGCCTGATCGCGTTCGGACATCCGATGGCGATCGCCGCGGGCGCGATCTCGTCGCCCTTCACCGCCCTCTCGCCTCTGATCGGCGCGGGCCACGTCGCGGCATTCGCCCAGCTCTGGGCGTCCCCGCCGCTGGTCTCCGACTTCTCGACCGTCGGCGACGACCTCGCGGTGGCCCGACGCTGGTGGCAGAGCCGCTTGATGCGGATCTTTCTCGTCTTCGTGCTGACGACGATCGGGAGCAGTCTCGGGACCTGGGTCGGCGGGCTCGGCGTGCTGCGCAACCTCGCCCGCGGCTCGGGCGGGTGAGCGCTGGGGTCGCGCGGCGTGTGATAGAGTGACTCTTCGAACGCGAACGCGTGAACTGCACAATCAGGACACGTTCAAGCTACGGGCAAGACGCGAGCGAATAGGCGATGAAGTCGTACCTCGAACTGCTCCACGACGTGCTCGATCACGGCATCGACAAGGGCGATAGGACCGGCACCGGCACGCGCAGCGTATTCGGCCGCCAGCTGCGCATCGCCCTCGATCCCTCGCTGCCCGGCGGCGGCTTTCCGCTCCTCACGACGAAGCGGCTTCACATGAAGAGCATCCTCCACGAGCTGCTCTGGTTCGTCGCCGGAGACACGAACGCCCGCACGCTGCAGGCGCAGGGCGTCACGATCTGGGACGAGTGGGCGAACGACGACGGGGAGCTCGGGCCGATCTACGGCGCCCAGTGGCGGCATTGGCGCGCGGCTGCGCCCCGCGGCGCCGAGAGCCAGGCGCCCGTCGAGATCGATCAGCTCGCACAGCTCGTCGAGCAGATCCGCCACGATCGAGATTCACGCCGCCTCGTCATGAGCGCATGGAACGTAGGGGAGCTCGGCGCGATGAAGCTCCCGCCCTGTCATCTGCTGGTGCAGTGGAACGTCCAGCGGAGTCAGCTCCACTGCCTCGTCACGATGCGCAGCTGCGACGTCTTCCTCGGCCTGCCCTTCAACATCGCGTCGTATGCGCTGCTCACGCTCATGATGGCGCAGGTGACAGATCTCGAGCCCGGCGAGCTCATCTTCTCCCTCGGCGACACTCACATCTACCACAACCACTTGGAGCAGGCGCGGCTCCAGCTTTCTCGCGAGCCCCGCGCGCTCCCGCGCATGCGCATCAACCCGAGCGTGAAGTCGCTCTTCGATTTCAGCTATGACGACTTCCGACTCGAAGGCTACGACCCGCATCCGCGGATCGTGGCGACTATCGCCGTATGAGCGCCGTATGAGCGCCGTATGAGCGCGGTCTGAGCCCGCCCGAGCCCGGCGGCATGCGCATCTCCCTCGTCGTCGCTGCGGCACAGAACGGCGTGATCGGCTGGCGCGGCGGCATTCCGTGGCGCCTGCCCGACGACCAGCGCTTCTTCCGCAACCTGACAAAGGGCCACTGCATCGTGATCGGCCGCAAGACCTTCGACGAGATCGGCAAGGCGCTGCCCGACCGCAAGAACCTCGTCGTGAGCCGCACACCCCGCGCGAGCGAGGGCGGTGTCGAGTTCTTCAGCGATCTCCCGAGCGCTCTCGCTTCCGCGCGAGCGCATGGCTTTCGCGAGTGCTTCATCGCCGGCGGCGAGGGGCTCTACCGCGAAGGCCTGGCCCATGCGGAGTGTGTCCACCTGACCCGCGTCGACGCCACGCCCGAGGGCGACACGTTCTTTCCCGAGCTCGATCCGAACGTGTGGCAGTGCGTCGAGCGGAGGCCGCATGACGCCGACGAGCGCCACGCCCACGCCTTCGCCTTCGAGCGCTGGGAGCGGCTCCGTTCGTCGGAATCTTCGCCGGAATCTTCGCCGGAGTCTTCCCCGGAGCGGAAGCCGTGACCCGAAACACCTCGAACCCGAGCGAAGAGCGCGCCTTGCAGCCCCGATCGACGGCGCGACCCGACGAGCTCGTCCGCACGATCTCCGAGTCGGGCACGATCGCCGTCAAGGCGATCATCGCGAGCGAGCTCGTGTGCGAGGCGCTCTCGCTCCGATGCTACGCGCCGACCTCGGCCAATGCGCTCGGCCGCGCGATGATGGGCGCGCTGCTGATCGCGGTAGGCAGTGCGGCCGACGACGCGGACGAGGCGAACGTCGAATCGGTCCAGGTCCAGTTCCGCGGCAACGGCCCGATCGGGAGCCTCACGGCGATCGCCGACTCCCGCGCTCGCGTGCGGGGCACCGTGCAGCGGCCCGAGACCGATTGCCCCCGCGAAGACGGCAGTCCGAACGTCGCCCGCGCCGTCGGCCTCGGCACCCTGAATGTGGTCCGTCACCGCCCGCGCTGGCGCTCGCCCTACACGGGCAGCGTGCCGCTCATCTCCGGCGAGATCGCCGGCGACCTCACGCTCTACCTGACCGAGAGCGAACAAACACCGTCGGCGATGGGCCTCGGCGTCGCCTTGGGGCCGCAGCTCTCCGACGTCGGCGCCTGCGGCTTCCTGGTCCAGGCGCTGCCGGGCGCCTCCGACGAGGAGCTCTCGCTGGTCGAAGAGAACGTGGCCGCGATGCCCGGGCTGGCGACGCTCCTGGAGGGCCCGATCGACGCCCACGGCTTGATCGATCGGCTGCTGCTCGGCCTCGGATCCCGCGAGCGCCATCGCATGGATCCCCGCTTCCATTGTCCCTGCACCCGCGAGCGCGCCTTCCGCACGCTCTCGCTGCTCGAGCGCGAGGAGATCGAGGAGCTCGTTCGGCGCGGCGACAGCCAGGAGATCGTGTGCGAGTTCTGTGGCCGCGCCTATCAGATCGAAGCGCCGGAAATGCGCATGCTGCTGGTCTGAGCGCGTCTTGTGACGTCAGGCCAGACGCTCCTCACGCAAGACGCTCTCTAAACAAGACACTCTCTAAACAAGACACTTGGCGCGCAGTCGTTCGAGCACGGAATCGTCGACGTCGGCGTCGCGGAGGTAGCCCTCCATCGAGCCATAACGTGCGGCGATCTCGGAGACGACCTTCTCCATCGTCTCGGGCCGCGCGTGGAGCGTGTCCTCGGGCATGTGCTTCAGGGCGTCTTCGTAGCCCTTCATGCTCATGATGCGCGCGATGATCGCGTCGATCCGCTCCGCCGACAGCGCGTAGTCCGCGACGATCAGGTCGTCGGGGACGCCCAGCGCGCCGAGCAGGACGGCCGAGATGACGCCCGTGCGGTCCTTGCCCGCGGCGCAGTGATAGACGGCGCCGCCGCGAGCCGCGGCCAGGATACGGACGACGTTCGCGATCTTCTTCTGACCGACGACCATGAGACCGAGATAGCGCTCAGCGAGGGTCATGTTCGTCGGTGCCGCCCGGTTGCCCGCCTGGGGATCACCGTCGAAGAGCGGCGTGTGATGGAACACCATCGCCTGGTGTTCGAGCAGACCGCGGCCTTCGGCGTCCAATTCGTAGCTGGAGCGCAGGTCGACGATGTCCGAGAGACCGATCGCCGCGAGCTGGCTCACGTCGGGGGGACTCAACGCATGCAGCGCGTCACTGCGAAATAGCGTGCGCCAGCGTATCGAACGCCCGTCGGACGTCGGGTAGCCACCCAGATCACGAAAATTCACACAACCATCGAGCTCGATTCGGCGTTCCACGGCGCGGGAGTCTAGCCCCGGTCGGTCCCGGCACCACGAGTCACGCGCGAGAAGAGTGCCAGCAGGACCCCGATCCGAATCTTCTCCTCACAACGGGGTGACGAGGACGATCTCGCTGTATGATGCAGCAGCCGCTTGGAATGGGGGGTGGATGACCGAGTCGGCGTACTCATCGGTTCATGGTGCGGAGATCTCCGAACGGTCGACGGAGCTGGTGCTGCCGAGCAGCGCGGCTGCGGCGACGCGTGGTGAGCCAGTGGACGGCGCCGACGCGAGGGATCCCCTCGACGCCGGGAGCTGGCTCTCTGCCCCGCTCGACTCCGGCGCGGCACTGACACCCCCCTCTCCTGATTCCCTCCTGGTCTCGGCTCTAACACCTCTAACGCCTCCGAGTCCCGATCCGAATCCGGCCGAGATTGCGCGCGGCCAGGCACTTCCCGGCGATCGCGGTCCGCGAGACCTCAACGGGGGATCCCAACGCCCCTCGTTCTGGCGGCGAATCGCGCTGGGCCGACGAACCCAGTCGCTGCGGACGGCGCAGCACGAAACGGAACTCCAGATGCAGCAGACCGCATCGCCCGCATTCGCCCGGGGCAGTGACCCCCGAGCCAGCGAGAGCCGGGTCATACCGGCCCGGATCGACGAGCGCAGCCCGGCAGAGCGCGAGGCGGCCGAGCTCGCAGCGCGGTCGACCCAGGCGGTCGAGCGGCGGATCGTGGAGCCTTTGCTCCAGGCCCTCGTCTCGGTCGAGGCCAAGCTCGAACGCAGCCACGTCGACCTCGTCGGGCGCTCGGATCAGGTCGAGCAGCGCCTGACCCAGCTCTGGGACATCGAGGAGCAGCTCGGCGCCCTGGGTGAGCTCCAGGAATCGCTCCTCCATGTCACCGAGCAGCAGCGGCGGCTCGAGTCCGCGCTGGTCGCCCAGACAAAAATCCTGCGCTGGCTGGTCGGCGGCATCATCCTGTCGCTGGCGGTGGCCTCCTTCGCAGTGGCCTTCTTCCTGCGCGTCGCCAGCTGAGCCCGCTGGCGGACCGGCAATCCAGCCGCAGCGGATGCGCGTCGGCTACCCGGTCCTTTTCTCGCCCCGACCGGCATGCTCCAACTCGCTGAATATCAAGCTGAATTCGGCCGCTCGGCGCACCCTGGGCTCATGTTCGCATTGCGTTGATGCGAGAGGTCGCCCAGTGACTTTGCGGCTGCTGACTTGACAGCGATGCAGTCATTCATCAGTGTATCCGCATATTCAGATTTCATTGTGAACGCCAGCGGTGGTCGGCCTTCGAAGAGCCGGTGGACCCCCCGAGCCCGAACAGGAGACCCTTTTTCATGCGTCAGGAATCGATGAGCCAGCAAGCCGTTCCCCCCTTCAAAGTCGCCGATCTGAGCCTTTGCGATTGGGGCCGCAAGGAGATGGACCTCGCCGAGCACGAAATGCCCGGCCTGATGTCGCTCCGGGAGCGCTTCGGGAAGGAGCAGCCGCTGGCGGGCGTCAAGATCATGGGCAGCCTGCACATGACGATCCAGACGGCGGTCCTG
Organism: Deltaproteobacteria bacterium; assembly: GCA_031400655.1. Taxonomy (GTDB): domain Bacteria; phylum Myxococcota_A; class UBA9160; order UBA9160; family UBA4427; genus UBA4427. The sequence continues at coordinate 14,367 of JANNQH010000751.1, forward strand.
ATCGAGACCCTCACCCATCTCGGCGCCGACGTGCGCTGGGTTTCCTGCAACATCTTCTCGACCCAGGACCACGCGGCGGCCGCCGTCGTCGTGGGCAAGAGCGGCACCATCGCGAATCCCAAGGGCACGCCCGTCTTCGCCTGGAAGGGCGAGACCCTCGAGGAGTACTGGTGGTGCACCGACATGGCGCTGCGCTGGCCCGACGGCGCGGGCCCGACGCTGATCGTCGACGACGGCGGCGATGCGACGCTCCTGATCCACAAGGGCCTCGAGTTCGAAAAGGCCGACAAGATTCCGGACCACAACCCCGAGACCGACTCTGAGGAGTGGGGCGTGATCCTCGGCCTGCTGCGCCAGATCGCGAAGACCGACAAGCGCCGCTGGCGCCGCACCGCCGAGGCCTGCCGCGGCGTCTCCGAGGAGACGACAACGGGCGTCGCGCGCCTTTACCAGATGGAGAAGAACGGACAGCTCCTCTTCCCCGCCATCAACGTCAACGACTCGGTCACGAAATCGAAGTTCGACAACGTCTACGGCTGCCGCCACTCGCTGGTGGACGGCCTGATGCGCGCCAGCGACGTCATGCTAGGCGGCAAGGTCGCGGTCGTCTGCGGCTTCGGCGAGGTCGGCAAGGGCTCGGCCGAGAGTCTGCGGGGCCAGGGCTGCCGCGTGGTCGTGACCGAGATCGATCCGATCTGCGCGTTGCAGGCGGCGATGCAGGGCTACGAGGTCAACACCCTCGACAACGTCGTCGAAAAGGCCGACATCTTCATCACCGCGACCGGCAACTTCAACATCATCACCGCCGACCACATGCTGCGCATGAAGGACAAGGCGATCGTCGGCAACATCGGCCATTTCGATAACGAGATCGACATGGCAGGACTGAAGAAGGTTCCCGGTATCCAGAAGATCAACATCAAGCCGCAGTACGACGAGTGGCGTTTCCCGGATGGCCACAGCGTGCTGATCCTCGCCGAGGGCCGGCTCCTCAACCTCGGCTGTGCGACGGGGCATCCGAGCTTCGTGATGTCGGCCTCGTTCACGAATCAGGTGCTCGCCCAGCTCGAGCTCCACACGAACGGCACGAAGTACGAGAAGCGGGTCTACGTGCTGCCGAAGAAGCTCGACGAGGAAGTCGCGCGGCTGCACCTCGACAAGCTCGGTGTGAAGCTGACGCGGCTCAGCTCGGCGCAGGCGACCTATCTCGACATCGACGTCGAGGGGCCGTACAAGCCGGACCACTATCGATATTAGGAGCCGCTTCCAGGAACCGTTATCAGGAAAAGGCGCGTTTGTTCGAGACGCTGATCAGTCTGGGCGTCGTGTCCGTCTTCTGCGTGCTGGCCTGGGCCGCGAGAGCCTCGGCCGAGGCTCTGCTCTTCGGCGGCCTCGGTCTGGCGGCCCTGGGGTTCGCGTACGGCATTCCCACGGCGCTCGTCTACCACTGGATCCTGCACCGCTCGCTCGCGCGCCACGACCGCCTGCCGCCGCGCTGGTGGCTGTCGCCGACGTCGCACCACGGCCTCGTCCCGCCCGCGGAACGCACGCGGGTCCTGCTCTGGGCCGGCATCGGCGGCTCGGGCTTTCTCGTCATCGTGCTCGGGATCGTGCTGACGTCGCTCGGCCTCTGGCGCGCGCGCGGCGTCTGAGGAGAGCGGAGTGGACGCGCAGCTGAAGGCGGCTCTCGAAGCTCGACTCGGCGCCTTCGGGGCCCGGCTCGAGCTGCGAAGACCGCCCCTGTGTCCCGAGCTCGAGCTCTGGTTCATGAGCGAGTCGGTCGATCTCGAAGCGGGATGTGACGAGCTCGCAGACGGCGAAGCCCCGCCCTACTGGGCCTTCTGCTGGGCCTCGGGTCAGGCCCTCGCACGCTACCTCCTCGATCACCCCGAGCGCGTGCGCGGCCTGCGGATCCTCGATCTCGGCACCGGCTCCGGCATCGCCGCCATCGCCGCGGCCCGCGCCGGAGCCCGCGAAGTGATCGCCGTCGACATCGACCCCACGGCCCGAAGTGCTGCGCGTCTGAACGCCCGGCACAATCGCGTCACGATCGAGACCGCCGCCATCGCCCCTGACCAATTCGACCTGCTGCTGGCCGCAGATGTGCTCTACGAGACGGGGCTCCGCGGCTGGATCCTCGACGACGCGCGGCGCCGTGCCCCTGGCCTGCTGGCCGACCCGCAACGCACGGGCACGCCGCCCGTCGATCTCCCGATCCTGGCGACCTTTGAGGCGCGCACGCTCCCGGACGTCGACTCACCGCGCAAGACCGTCGTCCTCCACGCGCTCCCGCGGCTCGAAAACCCTTCGCTGCGCTAGTTTGGCCTGGCTCGACGGACCGGCAGACTTCGATCGGAGTCCTCTTGAAGACGATGGTGATCCAGATCCGTGAGGTCGGTGGACCGGAGAAGCTCCTGCCGGCGGAGATCG